>SYEI01000335.1 GCA_005800865.1 Bacteroidota bacterium
GAGTAGCGCCAGCTAATGCTAACATATCGGCAACTAATTTAGCGCCAATTGCTACACGAGGTTGATCTTTTCTATCCTGACGAGCATACCCAAAATAAGGTAACACGGCAATTATTTCTTTGGCAGACGCACGTTTAGCAGCATCTAACATCAATAATAATTCCATTAAATTATCAGCAGGTGGCATGGTTGACTGAATAGCAAACACGCTTTGTCCACGAATACTTTCATCGTAAGACACCTGAATTTCCCCATCGCTAAAGCGATAATGAGACATTTTGCCCAAATCTTTACCATACGATTTTGCAATCTGTTCTGCTAAAGTGTTTGTAGCGCTACCTGAAAATATTCTAACGTCTGTTTCCATGTTGTGTTTAAGGGACGCAAATATAGTGTTTTTAGGCATTTTGACAATATTTTTGTCTGTTTTTTTGATAGAATATTGGTATAATTAAAATTCTGATTACATTTGCAGCCCTTATTGTTGGGAAACTAGCAAAAAGGGGTCTAAATGCCCAGCTGGCGGAATGGTAGACGCGCTGGTCTCAAACACCTGTGGGAAACCGTGCCGGTTCGAGTCCGGCGCTGGGTACGGATAAACAAAAAAGGGTCAAAGCACAGCTTTAACCCTTTTTTGTTTTCAGCCAGACATCAAGCTTTGCTTGAATGGAAGAATGGAAACAAAAAAAGTAAATCCGCAGGATTTTACTTTTTCATTTTCAAGACGACACAGAATGGTCCGCTGCTTTAGCAGCAATCCGGTGCTGGGTAAAAGTAAATGCCTTGTTTTATTGGGAGGTATCGCTATTTATAGAATAAAAATTTCCATGTCTTACCAAAAAATAAATACAACGAACAATTTTTTTTCACTTCTTTTTATAATTTCTATAATCTCTTGGTATATAAGCAAAATAGCCACTTATCAACGAAAGCTGTTAATTTCACAATGTTAAGAAAACAGCCTTAATGTTAATTTCATTTTCTAAAAATCCAATCATTTTTAATCAGCTTTGTATAAGTTATTATAAAGCTAAAAGACAAGCAAATTGCCTGTCTTCAAGATAGTTGAAAAAATGGTTACGGCTTGAATAGTACTTGCAACTTCTCTGGAGATTCCAACCTCTGTAATGGGTTCCAAGGAAATGAAAACAAGTCGGGATTACATCCCAAGTGTATTCTACCATTTAGGCCTCAGACTCTGACCAGTTTGAGGCTTTTTTAATACCGTTGAGTAAAATTAAGAAAATATATAAAAGAGAAATAACTTTAGTTTGAACATTGAATAAACATGAAGTTCAATTTTGGTGAATAAGCTGAAAATCAGATGCATTTTTGTTAAAAAAGAATGTGTCATAATACATCTAGCACTCTCCTCTTCAATATCTCCTTCCGCAAATCCGTTCCCACAAGTCATTAAAACTTTCTTTCATGTTCATATTTTTTTCGTTGGCTTGTAGCATGCCCATGGTTTCGATGCCATTTTTTTGATAGAGCTTGTAATGAAACACAAATGTTTTTTGCAATTCGCTTTCCTGCATGTTTGTTCTCCCAAACTTTACAGCATACATATTCAATGTATCGCCATTGCTTTGTGCAATCGTGTAGGGATCACTAAACCATCTTAATATCTCCACATCCTTTTTGCTTTTGCATTGTTGCATTAAATGTTGGTTACGCGGATAGCTATGCCAAGTCATAGGATTTTGCTTGTGTAACAAACTGAACTCTCCAATAAAAACAGTGCTATCATTACTACCTACTGCATACCATAATACATTATTCAACATCGTTGGATTCGTCATATAATGAGTAGCAGGAATATTATTTTTTGCAATTGATTCCTCAACTATATTGTTTGCTTGCACTTTATTAATAAAAGTCAATCCCAAATACGCAAAGCAATAGATTAAAGCCGCTCGTGATAACTTATACCTTCTTGTCTCATTTTTTCTATAAATAACAGCAATCAGAACCAAGATAAACATCGGTAACGTAAATAATAAATCAACGATGGCAAGCGTATTTAAAGAGTAATTTTCATTAGTAAAAGGCAATAATAATTGAGTTCCAAAATTAGTACACCAATCCAACAAAGAGTGACCCCATAAACACGCTAGTAAAAATAGAAACATGCGTTTAAAGGACACTTTTTGCTTAAACACTTTCACTAGCAACCATGCGATGGGTATCGCATACAATGTTTCAATAATTAAGGAATGGGTATGCGCTCTATGATCGCACATATAAGCGCGTGGATCAGTTAATCCCGTTACAAACAAATCAAAATCAGGAGCACTTTTGGCAATGGCTCCTAATAGCATTCCCCATCGTCCTATTTTCTTGCCTAAAAAGACTTCGCCAATAGCAGCGACAATAACTATGTGTGATAGAGAATCCATTTAAGTATTTTAAAATAGTAGTCAAATATCCGAAAAACTTATTACTTTAAACTCATTAACATTTCAATAACAATTTGTAAAGACAAAACTAAAACTTTTATGTTTTACGAACTATCCCTAAAGCCTTTAAATCATAGCATTTGGCAAAGCCTTGATGCCTTATGGGCAGATTTTAAGTGTAAAAAATAATACATAAGTTTTCAATTTCTTTAGTAATTTTACTTTTATAAATTAAAATGATGCCAAATAAAAAATCAGTTTTAGTAATAGGAATAGATCCAAAATGTATTGATTTTTCCTCTCCAGAATTTACAGCAATGCCAGGCATTACTGCCGAAAAAGTATTCATGGGAATTACAGGTTCCATTAATGCACTCAATGATATTGGTTACGATGCCGAATTGTGTTGGACAGATTTAGGTAAAACTGCTATTGAGACTATAAAAACACATTTGCAAAAAAGACCTTTTGATTGCGTATTAATTGGAGCAGGAATTAGAAAAGTAGATTCAAATTTTAGCTTATTCGAAAACATGATAAACGTTGTTCATGAGTATGCCCCGAAAGCCAAAATTTGTTTTAATACAAATCCAATGGATACGGTACAATCGGTTCAGCGCTGGGTTTAACACCTAGCCATTTTTTTCTTTTTACCAAGTGTTCCTTTATCTTTTACTTTATTAATATAAATGGCGGCATCTGGCACTTTACATGCTGTGCCATCGGTATTCACTTTTATAGCACCAATTTTTTTAGAAGCATTCATCGCTGCATCTGTTAAAGCTGGTACAAAACATCCTGCTGCAATCACAAAACTATTCATGTTTGATCGTACTCTGTTGCTAACTCCATGAATTTCTTTTTCAACCCGTGTGATTAATTTTTTTAAGGCAGGAATATCTAATTCACTATCTGGCTTAATTGACATCACGCTTGATAACGTTGCCCAACCAGCGGTTGCAACATGTTCGGTTTTTGAATCAATCCACTCTAAGGCTAACTCATAACCAAAATGACTTTCAGCAGCAATCCATGGCACCGCGTATTCACTAATATTAGTTGACTCTGCTTGTTTTACCCAAAGTGATAAATCCTTTTTGGTCATTTTATCTTCATCAGCAATCAATCCTGCTAAATACATAGCATCAGCATTGCCAGTAGCATAAAGATCTTTAGCCAGCTGATAATCTTTCTTCACTTTTTTCTGAATCACTTTCAAGTATTCAATCTTCACACCAAAAAGAGGTTCTTTAATGCCATGTTTCAAAAATATGTTTTTCACGCCATCATTTCCTTTGGCTTCTAATTCAGCCATAATGTCTTTTACTGTCATTGTTCAGATAGTTTATATACATAAAACTAATAAATTTATTTTTAAATTAGTCTATTCTTAATTTAAATCTCCATTGAAACCACTAGTAGATAAACTCTCTCTTTTAGAAAAATTTCCTGGCAAAGGCGGTTGGACATTTACTCGCATTCCCGAAATACCACAAGATAAAAAAGCGCATTTTGGTTGGGTAAAAGTAAGAGGTACCATTGATGGTTATGAAATTAGAAAATACCATTTGATGCCCATGGGAAATGGCATGTTATTTTTGCCTGTGAAAGCAGAAATTAGAAAACATACCAAGAAAAAAGAAGGTGATTTTGTACATGTGATTTTGTATCCTGATAACGAACCTTTAGAAGTTCCAGATGAAATGTTGATGTGTTTACAAGATGAACCAGAAGCTTTGCATTTTTTTAATTCCATCTCCGAAAGCGAACAGAAATTTTACATTCAATGGATTTACTCCGCTAAAAAAGAAGAAACAAAAATTGATCGATTAGCAAAAACCATTAGTCGTTTGCATAAGAAATTAAAACTATATGATAAAGAAAAGACGGATTAAATTATAAAAAGACTCGTCTTTCAATTCCGATTTTTTTCATAAATTAGATTGTCCGTAATCTTTTCCTTTTAAACTTTAAAAAAGAATCATTTGAAAAAGAATTTACTTGTACTACTTGCATTGTTTTTGATAAAAACAATGCAATCTCAATGTTTGCAGCCTGTAAACTTTCAGCTACAAAAAAATTTGGCAATGCCTTTTCCTACCATTCAGCTAAATATGACTGCACACAGAGATACATCTGCCTCAAAACCCTATTTATATATCTCGGGCAAAGGTGCTGGTTTACTAATTTATAATATTTCAAGTATTACATCCCCTACTTTGGTAACTACTATAGGAATTTCATCTTTTAATGGGCTGCATGTGATTATCTCAACTCAATCAGGAAATTATTTGTATTTAGCATTAGGCGATCATTTTAACGCAAGTGCTCAAAAATCCGGAATGGCAATTGTTAACATTTCAAATCCAGCTAGTCCCACCGTAACAGCAACATATTCATTTACTGCAAATAGTGGGGCGGGTCAGGTAGCTGTAGAAGGAAATTACGCTTATCTATCTGCCATGCAAAATGGAATTATCGTTTTAAATGTTACTAATAAATCAAACATTATTCAAGAATCCGTTTTTAAACCGAGTATACATTTTCCTAAAATAAATCCTGATGCTTCTGAACAACTAAAAATTAATGTGAGACAAATTGCTGCTAAAAATGATATTTTGTATGTATGTTATGATGCGGGAGGCGTTCGCATTGTAAATGCAACTAACAAAACAACTTTAGTGGAAACAGGACAATATTCAAATCCTGCTTTAATTAATAGAGCTAGAGCGTATAATAATTTAGTACTTAATGATTCATTAGTTTATGTGGCAACAGATTATTGTGGAATGGAAATATTAAATGTAAAAGACACTTCACAAATTACACAAACAAGTTGGTGGAACCCATGGAATTGTGAAACTGCATCAAATACCTGGACCAACAGTCAAGGACATACTAACGAAATTGAATTTGATCCAACTTGTAAATTAATCTTTATGAGTGCTGGCAGAAGCGATGTGTTTGCTATCAATGTAAATAATCCTCTAGCTCCAGATTCATGTGCAAGATTTGGAATTCCAACAGATAGTTTAGGAAGTTGGGGAATTGGCAGATACAATAATCAGTTATATGTATCATATATTTATGCTGCAATTCCATTTTATGCAAATTGGGGAGGAACAAAAATTTTAACTTACGATAATAACTGCAGCTCAACAGGAATACAGAAGCTGAAATTCAAAGAAGAAGTAAGTCTATTTCCAAATCCAGTTATCAGCAATTTATACTTAAACAATTTAACGAATGAGTCATGGCATTACAAAATAATAAATGCTTTAGGTCAAGAATGTAAAGTTGGAGAGTCCTTAAATAATATAGATGTGTCTGAACTAAAGGCAGGCAATTACTCCATTAGATTGTTTTCAAAAACCAGTTCAAAAACTATAAAGTTTATAAAAGAGTAATTGTATTACTCTTTTCCTAATACTTCTGTAGCTTCCATCACAATCATCTTTACGTTTTTATCGTACTCTAAAACTAATTGTTTTAAAGGTGTCAATTTATTCTTGTCAATCATCAAAAAAATAATGTCCTTATATTCTGTATCCCCCAAATCATTTCCTTTAATGATTGTTCCAGATATTCCAAGGTTCTCTGTAATAATTAAACTTAATTCTTTTAAGCTTTTAGCAGATGATATATGAACTATTTTTTGACTATTAGCTCCAACTAAAATTAAGTCAATTATTTTAGAGCCAACATAAATACTAATCAAACTCCAAAGCGCTAACTCCATACTATTAAAAACAAATCCTGCTGAAGCCACTACTAATGCATCCAATACTAAAATAACCGTACTCGTTTTAATACTTGTATTTGCCGCAATAATTTTTGCCAAAATAGTTCCGCCACCTGCCGATGCTCCGCCTTTAAATATTAAACCAAGTCCTGCGCCAACAGTTACGCCTCCATATAAGGTAGCCAACATTAAATTATTACTCAAACTTTGCAGTTGAATAACTTTAGCTAATAAATCCACAAAAAACACGACACTCGTAATGCATATAATGGTATTAATGGCAAATTTTTTACCTAAGTATTTTAAGCTTACTAGCAATAATGGAATGTTAATTAAAGCCATTAACAATCCAATCGATAAATGAAAAACATGATTCAATACTATTGCTAAACCTGCTGTTCCACCTGTAGCAATATGATTAGGAGATAAAAAACCAACAATGCCGATAGACATGATAAGGCTTCCTAAAACAATGAAACCATAATTTAGCAACTCTGTTTTGTAACTCTTCATATTAAATACTTAAACATAAAGGCTAAAAGTACGAAATAGCCTTTGTTAAATTAGTTCTTAAACAGAGATAAATCAATATTAATGATAATTTTGTTGCCTTAATTAATTTTATGAAGAAAAGTAATCATATATGGAGTTTCTCTACTGTTGGTGGAGTTAAGCGTGTGAATTTAGAATCTGGTTCAGATTTAATACATCTTGAAGAATTGGATCCAAAATTATGGACAGCCTTAAGCTGCCCTGTAAATGGATTAGAGATTGATAAGAAAACATTAGAGATTATTGATGCTGATAAAGACGGGCAAATACGAGTGCCAGAAATTATTGAAGCGGTAAATTGGATTACATCTATTTTAAGAAACCCTGATGATTTATTAAAACAAGAAGCAGTGTTTTCTTTAACATCAATCAATGATTCAACTGAATTAGGAAAAAATCTTTTAGACTCCGCAAAAATTATTTTAAAAAATTTAGGTAAAGAAGGCTCAACGATATTAACCGTTGAAGAAACATCTGATACAGAAAAAATATTTGCTGGTACAAAATTTAATGGTGATGGTATTATCACAGAAGATTCAACTTCTTCACCTGAATTGATTGCTCTTTTAAATGAAATTATTCAAACATCAGGTTCAATTGCTGATAGAGGTGGTAAGCAAGGTATTACAGCTGAAACTTTACAACTATTTATAGAAAATTGCGAAAAGTATTCGGCTTGGTACGCCAAAAAAGAAGCGGATATAAAAACAATTTTCCCATTAGGAGACATCACCGACGGAGCGTATCAAAATTTTTTATCCATCAAATCAAAAGTAGATGATTATTTTATTCGTTGTCGCTTAGCAGCTTTCGACACACAATCTACTGAAGTATTAAATTTACAAGTAGCGCGTGTTGAAACAATTACAGCGAGAGATTTATCGAGCTGCATTGAAGAAATTGCAGCTTACCCATTAGCAAAAATAGAAGCCCATAAATCATTACCTGTACATACTGGAATTAATCCAGCATGGGAAAAAGCCATTAGTGATTTCAAAACACTAACGGTGAGTGTTTTATTCCCAAATAAAGATACTATTACAGAAACTGAATGGAACAAGATTGCTGAAACCTTTGCACCCTATGCACAATGGAAATCAGAAAAAGAAGGAGATCTTGTTGAAGGATTAGGAATAGAAAGAGTTCGTGCCATTTTAGTAGGTACTGAAAAAAATCAGTTGCAAACTTTAATTGAACAAGATAAAGCTTTAGAGCAGGAAGCCACAAATATTATTTTAGTAGATAAATTGGTTCGCTACCACCGCGATATGTTTACCCTATTGAAAAACTTTGTAACCTTTTTTGACTTTTATACGCCAGGTTCTAAAGCCATTTTTCAAGCAGGTACATTATACATCGATCAAAGAAGTTGTGATTTATGTATCAAAGTATCAGATATGGCTAAACACGCAACCATGGTGTCGTTTAGTGGCATGTATTTAATGTATTGCGATTGTACATCAAGAGCAACCAACGAAAAAATGACCATTGTTGCTGCCTTAACTAACGGCGACATTGATAATTTAGTGGTTGGTAAAAATGCGTTATTCTATGATAGAAATGGATTAGATTGGGATGTAACGGTTATTAAAATTGTAGATAATCCAATTAGTATTCGTCAGGCTTTTTTCTCTCCATACCGCAAAGTATCTCGTTTTATTGAAACACAAGTAAATAAAA
>SYEI01000336.1 GCA_005800865.1 Bacteroidota bacterium
CTTGAAATAATAATTATAAATTATGGGTTAATGATTTTTAATTACAGGTTATTACGTAATGTAAAAATTTGTGGTGTGGATGCATCATTAGCCGTTTTATTATTGTTGAATTTTTCTTTTACTGCAATTTGGACTACTCGAGTATTACCCGATGTATACTCAAACTGATTGAAAATACTATACCATTGGTAGCTTAAATGTTGTAGAATATTGACCTATGAAGATTAATTTAACAGAAACCCAAAAATTCTATTTAGAGCAACAACACAAAGTTGAGCCAAATAGTGATATAAGTGATAGAATAAAAGCGATTCTATTGTATGATGAAGGCTGGACACAAAAGCATATTGCTCAAGCACTGCGTATACATGAAACTACTGTATGGAGTCACTTAAATGACTACCTGTTAAAGCAGAAGTTAAATAATAATAGTGGCGGTTCAGTAAGTAAATTAGATAATACTCAAACACAAGAATTAATTGGACACCTAGAGAAAAACACATACCCATCAACTAAAGAAATAATTGTGTATGTTAAAGCAAAGTACGGCATTAACTATACACAACAAGGTATGTATGATTGGTTGACACAACATAAGTTTTCATACAAGAAACCCAAAGGTACGCCTGCCAAATGTGATGAGCTACGCCAAAAAGAATTCATCAATAAATATAACGAATTAAAAGCTCATTTAAAACCTAATGAGATAATTGTTTTTATGGATAGCGTTCATCCAACATCAGCTACTAAAATCACCTATGGATGGATAAGAACAGGTGTAGAGAAGCTAATTGCAACAACTGCAGGTCATGGCAGAATTAATTTGACTGGTGCTATTAATTTGGATACAATGTCAATTGTGACACGAGAATATGAAAGTATAAATGGCAACGCTACAGTTGATTTTTTAAAGGTTATTGAAGCTACTAATCCGCTCGCTACTAAAATTCATATAGTAGCCGATGGAGGGGAAGCACCTGTGACAAATGAAATTAAGTTGTTTTTATCTGAGAGCAATACAATAAATCGCTTATACTTAGAGGAAACTTACGGAATACAGTTACCAACCAATAGTGTTAAGTTACCTAAAAAAGTTATTTCACAGTTACGTGAAATATTATCAAACGAACCTTCTTTATTTAAAGATCCTTCAATTCTAAATATGGATAAATTAACTGCTAAATTATTATTATCGTCATTACGAGATGTTTTACCGCATCCTAAATTGGTAATGCATCCATTACCTCCATATAGTCCTAATTTGAATCCGATTGAGCGAGTCTGGAAGGTAACAAATGAACAAGTCAGAAATAACGTCGTGTTCAAAACATGTAATGAATTTAAAGAGAAAATTCATGAATTTTATAACTTAATTTGGGATACAATTTCGTCAGAGTTGAGGGGTAGAATTAACGATAATTTTCAGACCCTAAAACCAGCCTTTTGAATTTGGTTGAGTATAGTATCAATGATGCTGACGCTGACTGCGGTTAGTTTATCATGGCAAAAACCACGTCCATACTCTTCATTTATATTTGCGAGTTTAGGTTTATTGATTAAGCCAACTTCGGTTGTAGTGTTATTACTTAATGTATTAAAAAACGACACATTTATGGCAACGATTAAATCTAGAGTAGCGATAAAAGATATTATTTGGGGCGTTGCAAGTATTGTAGTTGCGTTATTGTATTACGTGTTTGCGTTAAAATATATTGGGCGGTTTGAAGTACATAATCATTTTAATGTAGATATGCAAAACCCAATTACACAATTAATTTCATTTTTCTCAAGTAATGATCCAATGAGTTTGGAATACTTATTCTCAGTTAGGCTTCTTTGTCCTCCATATATTGTGTGGCTAGTTCCAGGTTTATTTAACTTGCAAGTTATGTTAATGCCATATCTCGGGCTTACTTTGTTTATTCTCGGGATGTTTTTTTATTTAATTGCAAAATGGGAGGTGATAGCTTGGCGTGCCATTATAGTGTTTGTGGTACAACTCTTAGCGATTGCTACATTAGATGGTGAGCATTCTTTTGTGCATTTTTATTATTATGTAGGAACAACATTTGCCTTATCAATTGTTTTTATAGGCTATTTAACTAAAATTTGGACTTGGTATAAACCTTTTTTAATCTTGATATTATTATTACAATTTGCCGATATACTTAATTTTGAGATAGGCGACTATTTCACTCGACATTTTCAATGGAGTGCACAATCTAGAGTCGCATTTTATGATGAATGTAGTAGTTTAAAATCTAGGCATTTAGATTGGCCATGGGACAAAGGTTATGTATTTAATGCTCCGGATACAGATAATGGTCAAACGGCGGATTTAGGTATTTGTTTTGGTGAGCGAGAAAAATTAAACGGTGCTCAGTATGGATTTTATTATAATTGGGATTCAATTCCACAAAATTGTAGTATTGTGGATCAATCAGAACATATTAATTTAGTTACGTGTAAATAAACATTAAGCTACAATATTGCGGTGCAACTACATGGTTTTACTATAATGTGGTAAACTCCAGACTTATAAAATAATTAATTCATGGGGTTATTACATAATGCAAACGAAACAACATCTTAAAACAACGCACCGCACATCATTATTCAGTGCTACTGCGCTTAGTGCTACATCTATGGTCGGGTCAGGCTGGTTATTTAGTGCTCAATTAAATGCCAAAATTGCGGGTAATTATTCATTTTTAGCTTGGTTTCTCGCCGCTTTACTTATTATTGCAGTTGGGCTTTGTCTATCTCAAGTAGTGGCAAAGTATCCGGTGCGCGGTGCAACAACGCGTTCAAGTGCTTTATCTCATAATGGTGTCTTTGGTATGCCATTTGCTTTTGCCAACTGGTTTGGGGTTATGGTGGTAATTGCAACCGAAGCTCAGGCCACAACACAATATTTAGCGGCTGCGTTACATAGTAATGCGTTGATGACTGATGCCGGCCTTACAGTACATGGTAAGTTATTTGCTTTAGCCGTATTATTTATTTATTTAATGGTAAATTATTTTGGTATAATGATATTAGCAAGAATAAATAATGTAGTTACAGTGC
>SYEI01000337.1 GCA_005800865.1 Bacteroidota bacterium
GGGATACCTTTTAAAGCAGTTAAACACTGAGCCAACCAATCACTTAAGCCAGATACATCAAAACCATAAGCCAAGGCAAAACCACTACCAAACATTAAAATGATATCGTAACGAATTTTTTTAGCGTCCTCCCATTCTAGTAAAGCTTCTCCTTTATTTTTTTTGCTTGGTATTAAGAATAAGAGTAGTGCCGCTAAAATTGCTACGGATGCATCGTCTACTAATTTTGGATTTGAAAACAAATGATTCCAACCTTTATACGTAAATGATTCAAATGCAATATCAGAGCGTGTAAACCATAATAGCATACAGCTTACAAAAATGCTTGCTATCCATTTTTCTTCATAAGAAAATTTACCTAGCGTGGTATAATGATTTTTAAAATGATTTTTTCCTAGGTTCGTAATAGTTACTTTTTTTCGTAAATAATAAAATCGCAATACGAAAAAAGTGGCTGTTAAAAACAAGGCGGATAAAGGAAATCCAATTGAAGCCCATTTTAAAAAGTTTAAATCATTTAAATCAGGAAAAGCTTCTTTGTAGGCTTTGAAGAAATACATGTTTGGAGGAGTTCCAACTGGTGTGGCCATACCACCAATAGTTGCCGAAAATGCTAAGCCTAATAAGATAGCGGCTGCAAATCTTCCTTTACTCTTTTCTCCGTTAATAAACTCATCCGTTTCACTAATTAAAGCCATTACAGCACCAAATAACATCATGGTGGTTGCAGTATTCGATATCCAATTACTAATTAAATAAGAGGACAGCATCACACCTAATAATATATGGTGAGGTTTGGTTCCAACGATAGATAATATTTTAATGGCAATACGTTTATGTAAATGCCATTTTTCAATGGCAAATGCCAACATAAATCCTCCTATAAATAAAAATATAATACTGTCGGTATATTGCTGTGCTACCGACTTAGTATCAGCTATTCCTAATAAAGGCATTAATAAAAAAGGAATTAAAGCAGTAACTGCTAAATGAACAGCTTCTGTAAACCACCATAAGCTCATCCAAACTGCCATGCCTGCCATTAAACTTACTTTTGGATTCGCTGGATCTAAATCTGTAAATAGCCAAATTAAACAAGCTGCTAACGGACCTAAAAGAATTAAAAGATATTTTGATATATTTTTATCCATTTTATAATATAACAAATTTAGTATTTTAACTTTACCAAAAAATTATTAATGCCGATGCGAATTATATTTATGGGAACACCTGAATTTGCTGTTGCGAGTTTAGATATATTAGTTCAAAACAATTATGAGATTGTTGGTGTGGTTACTGTGCCTGATAAACCAGCCGGGCGTGGTCAACAGTTACAACAGTCAGCCGTAAAAAAATATGCGTTAGAAAAAGGCTTACATATATTACAACCCGAAAAATTAAAAGACGAGGCATTTATAGCGGAATTAAAAAAATTAAATGCTGATTTACAAATTGTTGTTGCTTTTAGAATGTTACCTGAAGTGGTTTGGAATATGCCGCCTTTAGGAACTTATAATTTACATGGATCTTTATTGCCTAAATACAGGGGAGCTGCGCCCATTAATTGGGCTGTAATTAATGGTGAAACGGAAAGTGGTGTTACTAGCTTTAAATTAAAGCACGAGATAGATACAGGTAATATGTTGTTTCAAGCTAAAGCTCCTATAAGTAAAACAACTACAGCTGGTGAATTACACGATACATTAATGCATGTTGGTGCTGATTTAATTTTAAAGACTGTAAAAGCAATTGAAAGCGGTAGTTACGAATTAAAACCACAAGACGATACACAAAGTATTCATGCACCAAAATTATTTAAAGAGACTTGTAAAATTAATTGGAACAATCCAGCCGAAAAAATATATAATTTAATACGTGGGCTTTCGCCTTATCCTGCTGCGTTTACAGAGTTTGTAGATAAGAACCATCAAACACTTAGTATAAAAATTTTCGTATCAGAGATGGAAGAGAGTAATCACACTTTAACACCAGGTGCAGTAATAAGCGATAGCAAAACATTTTTGAAAGTTGCATGCAGTAATGGATACATCTATGTAAAGGAACTGCAAATGGCGGGAAAGAAAAGAATGTTAGTAGAAGAATTTTTACGTGGTTTTAAAATCGATTCTGATTTTAAATTTTCATAGTCTGTATTTGCTTGTTATTACTAGGCTGTAGGCTTTGATAGTTTTAATCTGTCATTAAGTGTTTTCACCCTGAGAGGAGTCGAAGGGTAATTTTTTTTGTATACCTTATATATATGTATACATCTATATATAAGTAAAGTCTTTATTAATAGTATATGACGCTTATATAAGGTTGAAAAGGGCTATTAATTGACATTTTAGAGATTTCCTGTCGACGAAAGTCCCATTATAATAGAGATACAGGGCATATTTATTAACAAAGTGCCATTTTATTAACAAAACAAGCACTTTTTTTTATAAAACACTTGACAAATAAGGATTAGCGTATACATTTGTAATGTAATTAATTTAAAAAAGTTTAACCCTTAAAAACAAAACAAAATGAACAAAGCAGAATTAATCGAAGCAATTGCAAACGGATCAAAATTAACTAAAGCTGACTCAGGTCGTGCATTAGATTCAGCTATCGAAGCTATTAGCAAAGCGTTAAAAAAAGGAGATCGTTTATCTTTAGTAGGATTTGGATCTTTCTCAGTAGCTAAGCGTGCTGCACGTTTAGGTCGTAACCCTCAAACAGGAAAAGAAATTAAAATTGCTGCTAAAAAAGTAGTAAAATTTAAAGCTGGAACTGAGTTAGCTACTAGCGTTAACAAAGGAAAATAATTAGGAAACTAATTAATCAACGAACCCTCAAGCTTTGCTTGGGGGTTTTTTGTTTTTTGTATTTTGAATAGGAACACGGATAGCGCTGATTAAACGGATAAGAACGGATTTATTGTGTTGTTATAATAGAATCCGCATTCATCACTTTAATCCGTTAAATCAGTGTTCCTATTTTTGAATAAACTCTAATTAAATCGTATTTTTATAATCATGATCGACAGACAACGTATAGAACCCTTTTCGAAATTAGAACTACTTGCCAAACAAGTGGTAGAAGGTTTTATTACAGGCTTACATAAAAGTCCTTTTCATGGTTTTTCTGTAGAGTTTGCTGAACATCGTATTTATAATCCAGGAGAAAGTACAAAACACATTGATTGGAAATTATTTGGGAAAACAGATAAGTTATTCATCAAGCGTTACGAAGAAGAAACGAATTTACGTTGTCAAATTATTATTGATACATCAAATTCTATGTTGTTCCCTTTAGATCAAAAAAAGGATGGGACCTTAAATAAATTATTTTTTTCGGTTTATGCAGCGGCTGCTTTATTGCAGTTATTGAAAAATCAACGTGATGCTTTTGGGTTGACTTTGTTTGATACAGAAGTTTATAAACACTTTAACGCCAAAGCAAATCCTACTCAACAAAAGATGATTTATCATGAGTTGGAGGAGTTGCTTAATAAAACGGTTTATGAAGAAGCTTCTACAACTCAATCAGCAAAGGCTTTAGATCAAATTGCAGAAATTATTCATAAACGTTCGTTGGTAGTTATTTTTAGTGATTTATTTGAAGATCAATCTCATTTGGAATCTATTTTTGCTGCACTTCAACATTTAAAATACAAAAAACATGATGTGGTTTTATTTCATGTAACGGATAAAAAGCAGGAGATGGATTTTGAATTTGAAAATCGTCCTTACCATTTTATTGATATTGAAACTAAAGAAGAGATTAAATTAAATCCCAATCAGATTAAAGAGATGTACACTCAAAAAATTACGGAGTACACCGAATCTATTAAGCTCAAATGCGGACAATACAAAATTGATTTTGTGGAAGCTGACATTAACCAAGGTTTTGACACAGTTTTACAAACTTATTTGGTAAAACGTGGAGCGATGTTGAAGTAAGTGTTATTTCAATTTAGATATAAAATTCGATTATTAAGAATAAAAAAAAGCTCATCTGATACCTAACAGATGAGCTTTTTTTTAAAATTATTTCCCTGCTGGTGTAGGAACTGTATAATATTTTAATGCCTCAGGCATAAAGGCTTTTAAATCGGCTATACGTGTAGCATCGCTCGGATGTGTACTCAATAATTCCATTGGCTTTCCACCACCACTAGCTGCGGCCATACGTTCCCAAAAACTTACTGCTGCATTAGGATCATAACCACCCATGGCGGCAAATATTAATCCCATTTTATCAGCTTCTGTTTCGTGGTTACGGCTAAATTTAAGCATCCCTAATTGAGAGCCAATACCAAAGGATTGTTGAAATAAAGCTTGTGTTAAAGCTGGCTTAGTTTGCGTGGCAGCTCCTAATGCTGCGCCCCCTAATTGCACTAACATTCCATTACTCATTCGCTCACTTCCGTGGCGTGCAATGGCGTGTGCAATTTCGTGCCCCATAACCACAGCTAAGCTAGCTTCATCTTGTGTTACAGGTAAAATACCTGTATATACTACTACTTTTCCACCAGGCATACACCAAGCATTTACTGCTGGGTCTTCTACCACATTAAATGCCCACTGAAAACCATCTAATTGAGAACTTAATCCTTTATCCGCATAATATTTTTCAACTGCTTTTTGAATTTTTATACCGATACTTCTTACCATTACCACACGTTTGTCTGTATCAGGTAATGGTTTATTGGTTGCTAAAAATTTATCGTATTCTGAATAGCTCATGGTCATCATTTCGCTTTCGGTTACTAAGTTTAATGAACGACGGCCAGTAATAGCATTTTTTTGACAAGCAATAAAAATAGTTGCCACTATAGAAGCACTTAAAATAATTTTCTTCATAAAATAATTAATTGATTTCTGCACTTAAGCCTTTTTCTAAAAGAGCTTCGCATATTGGTTTTAATTTGTTTATAGGACCTTGTTTTACAGCACATTTACCTGTGTAATGAACCAGTGTAGCACATTGCTCTGCTTGTATAGTATCATGTCCACAATATTTTGTTAAGCACTCAATTACCCATTCAAAGGTATTTACATCATCGTTAAATAAAATGATGTTATTTTCTTGTTTTTCTTTTGTAATGACATCGAGTTCTAGTAACTCTTCTGTGTCTGTATAATTATTCGTCATCA
>SYEI01000338.1 GCA_005800865.1 Bacteroidota bacterium
AAAATTAATTGAATTAGCAAAAGCAAAAGATTTTGGTCAGTATGCTGATGCTGGTGCAAAAGATGTGGTTGTTTCTTTCATTAGTTCAAACGATATCACTGGTGGTAACTCAGGTTCACCAGTAATTAATGGCAATGGTGAATTAATTGGTTTGGCTTTTGATGGAAACTACGAGGCATTAAGTCACAAAATTAAATTTGACAAAGATTTAAATCGTACGATTAACCTAGATGTTCGCTACTTATTATGGGTTGTTGAAAAACTAGGTGGCGCAACAAATATTATTGCTGAGTTAGATATCAGAAAGTAAAAGTAAGTACTTCATTTTTTAAAGCCCGATATTTTGTCGGGCTTTTTTGTGTTTTACACTGAGCATAAAGAATCGTATATTTGATATAGATTAAAACTTTTATGAACTTCATTACTAAACTTTTGATTTCCTCTATTGCCGTTGTTATTACGGCTTACTTCTTAGATGGAGTTACTATTGGTGATAACCAATTCTATAATAGCGGTCCGCCCGAATTAAATAAATTTACAACAGCTGTTTTAGTAGCGGTTGTATTAGCATTTCTAAACACTATTGTTAAGCCAATTTTAACCATCTTATCTTTGCCAATTACCTTTTTTACTTTAGGATTGTTTTTATTAGTGATTAATGGCGTAATGATTTTATTTGCTGACAAGTTAGTTGTAGGTTTTAAAGTAGACGGCTTTTGGACAGCTTTATGGTTTAGCATCGTACTTTGGTTTGTAAACGGTATTTTGGAATTACTTGGAGGGAAAGACAGAGAGGATGAAAAGGAGAAAGAAAAGCAGCGCGTTAAAAAACGTTAAGCTCCACAAACAACCACCATTTACTTTGTTATTTTTGATGTAATGAATAAACACAATTTAGGAATTATTTCAACTCTAGTAGGTATTGCATTAATCGCATTAATTGCGGTGCAAATTTATTGGATTAAAAGTTCGGTAAAATTAAAAGAAGAAGAGTTTGAGCGTTCCGTAAAAGAAGCATTAAAATCTACATCTAGTAAACTCGAAAAAATTGCGACGGCTAATAAAATTGCCAAGAAAATCAAGTTACGTAAACAAGGGGTTCGTATTACAAAACCAGGCTTAGTAACTGTTGGTAATCCTAGTGGGAGTGATGTGCAGGTGCGTATTTTCGAAGAATTAAGTACAGATTCTTCGGGAGTCATTACTAGTAAAATGTCGCAAAAAGAATTTATTGGTGATTCTGTTAATTCTCAAAATCATTTTTTACCTTATGAATTATTAAACTCATCACAATCCACATCCAAAAGTATTCAGAGTTTAAGAGACGAATTGTTTCAGACCAAAAAAGAAATTGTTAATGATTTATTTGATGAGTTAATTAGTATAAATGTTTATAAGGATTATAAACCTAGGGTAGATTCTTTGATGCTAGATACGATTCTTCGTCAGGAATTGTTAGCGGAAGGCATTACTACTCATTTTGTTTATTCAGTTACAAGTCGTTTATCAAATGCTAAAGCAAATGGTAATTATAGAGAAGCCCAAAAAGATTGTGACTCTACAGGCTGCTCGATGAAAATCAATTTATCGCCTAATAATGTGTTTGTTACTCCCCAGTATTTAAGCGTCAACTTCCCCGACCAAAAAAGTTACCTTCTAAAAACCATGTGGATGATGTTGGGCGTGTCTTTAATGATTATTTTAATTTTAGTGGTGGCCTTTTATTATACGATTGCCACTATTTCTAAGCAAAAAAAGCTTTCGGTTATTAAAAACGACTTTATCAGCAATATGACTCACGAGTTTAAGACTCCTATAAGCACCATTTCTTTGGCCGCCGAGATGCTTAATGATGATTCGGTAACCAAGACGCCGGAAAAACAGCAGCGCTTTGTAAAGATGATTAGGGATGAAAACAAGAGATTGAGCATTTTAGTGGAAAGTATCCTTCAAACTTCTATTTTGGATAAGGGTGAGTTTAAGCTTAAAAGAAGCGACGTAGATGTTCACGAAATCATTAACCAAGCCATTCAAAATACCCAATTATTAATTGATCAACGCCAAGGAACTATTACTAAACAATTAGAGGCTACTAATTGTTTAATTAATGCTGATAAGGTGCATTTGACTAATATTATATTCAATTTGATAGATAACGCCATAAAATATACAAAAGAAAGCCCAAGCATACTAATTAGTACCAAAGATACGTTAGAAGGCATAGAGATTAGTGTAAAAGATAATGGAATTGGTATCAGTAAGGAAAATCAACGTAAAATTTTTGATAAATTTTATAGGGTTCCAACTGGCAATGTTCATAATGTAAAAGGCTTTGGTTTAGGGCTTAGTTATGTACTGGCAGTGGTACAAAAGCATAATGGCACAATTAATGTAGAGAGTGAACTAGGAAAGGGTATTACTTTTAAAATTGTTACGCCCTATAAAAAATTAGATTAAACATAAAAAGAATAAATATAGATTATGGAAAATGTAAAAACACAAATATTATTAGTTGAAGATGATCCAAATTTGGGAACATTATTACAAGAATATTTAGAAGCAAAAGGGTTTGAAACAAAATTAGCGACTGACGGAAAAAAAGGCTTTGATGCATTTTGCAAACAAGAATTTGATTTATTGTTATTAGACGTCATGATGCCAGTTAAAGATGGTTTAACCCTGGCGAAAGAAATTAGAGTAACCGATAAGCATGTGCCAATTATCTTTTTAACTGCTAAAAGCATGAAAGAAGATACGATTGAAGGCTTTAACGCTGGTGCAGATGATTATATTACTAAACCGTTTAGCATGGATGAGTTACTAGCACGTGTAACTGCCGTTTTACGTAGAAGTAATAAACAACGCGTGCATAATACAGAAGATGTAAACTTCACTATTGGTAGTTATACCTTTAACTCAGAAACTCAAGCCTTAATTAATGGCGGTGCTGAACAAAAATTAACGACTAAGGAAAGTCAATTAATGCGTTTGTTATGCGTTCATAAAAATGATGTTTTAGATAGGAATTTTGCCTTAAAAACCATTTGGCATGATGATAATTACTTTAACGGTCGTAGTATGGATGTTTACATTGCTAAGCTTCGTAAGTACTTAAAAGACGATTCTAAAGTGGAAATTGTAAATATTCATGGTAAAGGATTTAAACTATTAGTAAACTCCTAGTTTAAACACCTAAAAATTAGGGAATTCACTTAAAAGTGGTTTATTTTGTAAGAGATAAACCACTTTTTTATTTTGTACACTACCCAACATATATCCCAGATTATTAATGCCAATTTAGTTGGGAATCAAAATAATAGCATCCACTATTTATTAACGGATAGTAGACAACTAACAGAACCTGCTCATAGTGTTTTTATAGCATTGACCTCTGATAGAAATGATGCACATCAATATATTTATGGCTTATATCAAAAAGGCGTAAAAGCTTTTATTGTGACGCATATTCCTGAAAAATGTGTTGGCTTGAATGATGTTTGTTTTTTAATTGTAAAAGATACTTTAAAAGCTTTGCAGCAATTAGCCATTCATCACCGACAACAATTTACTTTACCGGTGATTGGTGTTACTGGCAGCAATGGAAAAACTATTGTCAAAGAATGGTTATATCAATTACTAAAATCAGATTATACGATTGCGCGCAGTCCTAAAAGTTATAACTCACAAGTTGGAGTTCCACTTTCTGTATGGCAATTAAATAACAAACACACGTTGGGTATTTTTGAAGCGGGAATTTCTGAAGTTGGCGAAATGCCTTTATTAAATCAAATCATTCAACCAACTATTGGCGTGTTTACGTCTTTAGGGTCGGCGCACGACGAAGGGTTTAAAAATAATACACAAAAATTACAAGAGAAATTACAACTGTTTTCAAATTGCGAAACGGTTATCATTAATGCTTTGTCTTTAAAGAATGAGCATTTAGATTTACTACCTAAAAATGTTTTTTTTATTTCTAAAGAAGCCAATGCACAACTTCAAATTTTAGAAATAGAAAATCTATTTACACATTCTATTATTATTGCAAAACACAATAACGAGCAAATTTCCATTAATATCCCATTTACTGATTCAGCCAGTGTGGATAATGCGATTACTTGTTGGGCAACCTTATTGCATTTAAACATTTCTCAACAAGAAATTGAAAAGAGAATGCATTTATTACAAGCTGTTGCGATGCGTTTAGAATTGAAGTTAGGAAATAATAATTGCGTGTTGATTAATGATTTTTATAATTCAGATATCAATGCTTTGGAAATTGCCCTGCATCACCAAAAGCAACAACATCGTGGCGGTAAGAAGGTGGTGATACTTTCGGATATTGAACAAAGTGGTAAATTAAGCTGGGAGTTATATGAGCATGTGGCAAAATTAATGGCGCAGTTTCATATCGATACATTAATTGGTATTGGAAAAGAAATTTCTTCTCAAAAGGATTTATTTGAACTCGACGCTCATTTTTTCGAAAGCACTTCTGAATTTATTCATGAAAGTAAAACAAATACCGCCTTACAATTTCATAATGCCATTATTTTATTAAAAGGTGCTCGCAGTTATGGTTTTGAAATAATCAGCAAACAACTTCAACAAAAAAGCCACGATACGGTTTTAGAAATTAATTTAAATCGCTTAATTCATAATATTAATTTTTATCGTGCTCAAGTAACTAAAGATGTGATGTTGATGTGTATGGTAAAAGCAACAGGTTATGGTAGTGGAAGTACCGAAATCGCCTTTACACTTCAACATCATCATGTCGATTATTTGGCAGTGGCTTATGCCGACGAAGGTGTTGAGTTGCGTAAAGCAGGAATTCATTTGCCAATTATGGTGATGAGTCCCGAAGAATCATCATATGATGATATGATTGAGTACCGCTTAGAACCTGAAATTTATTCGTTTAAAATTGCACAAGATTTTTTACAAGCCTTACAATCAAAAGCGATTTCAGAATCTTACCCTGTACATATCAAATTAGACACAGGTATGAAGCGCTTAGGTTTTGAAACAGCTCAATTAAATGAGTTATGTGATTTATTAAAAAGCGAACCTTTACTAAGAGTAAAAAGTATTTTCTCACATTTAGTAGCCAGTGATGATAAAGCTTTCGATGAATTCACCAATTCTCAAATTGCATTATTCGAAAAAAATGCTGCGCAAATTGAACATGCAGTTGGTTATCATGCTTTAAAACATATTTGTAATTCGGGCGCCATAACACGATTTAAAAATTCACATTATAATATGGTACGTTTGGGAATTGGTATGTATGGCGTTGGGTTTAATGAAGTCGAAAAAATTCATTTAGAGAATATTAGTTCTTTAAAAACACGTGTTTCTCAAATTAAAGAATTAGAAGTTGGAGAAACAGTTGGTTACAATAGAAAAGGTGTAGCCACCAAACATACTAAAATTGCCACCATTCCAATTGGTTATGCAGACGGCTTTAGTCGCAAATTGGGTAATGGAAATTATGGAGTGTTTATTAATCAACAAGCTTGTAAAACCATTGGAAATATTTGCATGGATATGTGTATGGTTGATGTAACTGAAATCGATTGCAAAGAAGGCGATGAGGTAATTGTATTTGATACAACAGATCAATTAATGACCTTGTCAAAGGCGATGGAAACGATTCCTTATGAAGTATTAACCAGTATTTCGTCACGCGTAAAAAGAGTGTATGTTCAAGAATAATATCAGAGCAAAGTTTTTGGTTTTTAGTTGTTTGAATAAAGCAACAATTGTTTTATTTTTTCAATTCTCATGCATATTGTTATTTCTGAATTCTTGTACAACTGATTCAAACAACAAATCTCAAACAACAAAAAATTCCAATCCCACCTTCGTAGAAATTGCTCCTATTATCTATAAAAACTGTACGTCGTGTCATAGACCAGGGGAGAGCGGGCCTTTTGAATTAATGACTTATGAAGACGCCTTTAAAAATAAAAACAAAATAAAGTTCGTCACGCAAACTAAATACATGCCGCCTTGGCCAGCGGATCCAAACTATAGTCATTTTATTGGCGAACGCACTTTAACTCCCGAAGAAATTGAATTGATTAAGACATGGGTTGATAACGGTGCACCAAAAGGTGATGAAGCGAAAATTCCTGCATCACCAGTTTTTTATGCTGGTTCTTTTTTTAAAAAGCCAGACGCTGTTATTAAAATGAAGGACGCTGTTCCTATTAAAGGAAATGGAGCGGATCATTTTTACATTGTAAAAATTCCTGCACAAATGCCTAAAGATACCTTTGTGAGTTACTTTGAATTTGTTCCCTCGCAGCGAAAGTTAGCGCATCACGTAAATGGACATCTCATAAATTATGAAATTGGAAATAAAAAGGATATTGATTTAGGGAAAACGTATGCTTTAGATAATTATAAAGATTATACTCCGCTTTACAAAGAAATGAATGTGTTAAACGATGACGGAACATTTCCGGTGCTGACACCAAACACGGTTTATTATTTACCAGGCTTTACTCCTCCTGTTTACCCTAACGGAATTGGCGGTTATATGATGAATAAAACTGCCGCTATTTTATTAAGTAATATTCATTATGGTCCTAGTTCTAAAGATGTGTTAGATAGCTCTTACATCAATATATTTTACGGCGCTAAACCTAAACGACCTGTATTTGAAACGCAAATGGGAACTTTTGGTATTTCTAAAATTGAACCAGAATTAATTTTGCAACCCAATCAAATTCAAACCTTTCATACGCAAGCGTCTTTAAATGGAGATGCTACTATTTTATCCATTAATCCTCATATGCATCTATTGGGAAAATCATTTTGGGCCTTTGCTTTAACGCCTGCTGGCGATACTATTCCTTTAATAAAAATCAATAAATGGGATTTTAGGTGGCAGTATTATTATACATTTAAGAATCCGGTTATTATTAAAAAAGGAACAGTTATTCATGTTTACGGAACGTTTGATAATACAGCTCAAAATCCAAATAATCCAAATCATCCACCAAAATTAGTGTGGCAAGGCGAAGGAGTGAGAAGTATGCAAACGACGGAAGAAATGTTTCAATTTATTTTTACATACATGCCTTATCAAACAGGCGATGAAAAAATGGATTTAGGAAAATAATATTTTGTAGCTTTATAGAACGTAAAACAAATTCCTCCTTTAAAAATAGGAAAGAAAAAAAATATGACGCCAAAATTATACATAGTACCCACGCCAATTGGTAATTTAGAAGACATGACTTTTAGAGCCATTACGGTTTTAAATTCCGTTGATTTAATTTTAGCAGAAGACACTCGCAATAGCATTCATTTGTTACGTCATTTTAAAATTGATAAACCGTTACGTTCATATCATGCGCATAACGAACACGCAACTGTTGAACAAATTGTGGAAATGATTGCCTCTAATAAATCGGTTGCATTAATTTCGGATGCAGGCACACCTGCTATTTCTGACCCAGGTTTTTTATTGGTGCGCGAATGTTTGAAACACAACGTTGCTGTTGAAACTTTACCAGGTGCTACAGCATTTGTTCCTGCATTAGTCAATAGTGGATTGCCTTGTGATAGTTTTGTTTTTTATGGGTTCTTACCACAAAAAAAAGGAAGACATACTAAACTATTATCATTAAAAGAAGAAACTCGCACCATGATATTTTACGAATCGCCTTTTCGTTTAGTGAAATTATTAGAAGAGTTTAAAGAATATTTAAGTGGCGAAAGACAAGTGTCAGTTTCTCGAGAGCTTTCAAAATTATACGAAGAAAACGCTCGTGGTACTGTTGATGAATTAATAGCTCACTTTAAAGCCAAAACAGTAAAGGGTGAGATAGTGGTTGTGTTAGCTGGGAAAGAAGATTAATTTTCATTACGGATTTTCATAAAAACCAAAAAGCCACTTATAAAAAGTAGCTTTTCGATTTATTAATGTGGACTGGCTCTCCCGTATCCCATCTGTCGCTTAAGCTAAGATGTCGGGTTGTGGTTACTGATATAAATTTACGACATTAATTCTTTTGCAATGTTACACAATTCTTACCTCAACGTTTTTTAACAGGATTACTTTTCAACTATTCACGTGTTCGGTTTAAGGTTGTTAACCGTGATTGTTAAATAGTTTATAACGGTTACAAACAAAAACGCCCCACATTTCTGTGAGGCGTTTTTTATTTTTATTGAGTTGATGATTACATCATTCCACCCATTCCGCCCATGCCTGGGTTACCCATTGGCATTGCTGGAGCATCTTCTTTTTTCTCTGCTAAAACACAGTCAGTAGTCAATAACATAGCGGCAACTGAAGCTGCGTTTTCTAAAGCAATACGGCTTACTTTAGTAGGATCAATAACACCTGCTTTTAATAAGTTTTCGTATTTCTCAGTACGAGCGTTGAAACCGTAATCATCTTTTCCTTCTTTTACTTTTTGTACAACAATAGAACCTTCGATTCCACAGTTAGCACAAATTTGACGTAAAGGTTCTTCAATTGCACGACGTACAATTTGAATACCCGTGTTCTCATCATCGTTCACACCTTTTAATTTATCTAAAGAAGCAATTGCACGAATGTAAGCAACACCACCGCCCGGTACAATACCTTCTTCAACTGCTGCACGAGTAGCTGCTAAAGCATCGTCTACACGGTCTTTTTTCTCTTTCATTTCAACTTCAGTAGCTGCACC
>SYEI01000039.1 GCA_005800865.1 Bacteroidota bacterium
GATCAAAAATAATAGTTGTAGGCGATACGTGTAATTTTTTACGTTAACGACGTTTTGCAATTTTGTTTCCTGTACCTCTTTGTCGGTTACATTTAAATCGCAAAGCGTTTTTATTCCTTAAGGCCACATGTTTTGTTTTACGAGATTTCATTCGTTTACGCCACATTTTAAAGCTCGATGGCAACGAATACTTTCTCATAAATTCAATCACCTCTTTTTCTCTTAAACCAAATTGATATTCAATGGCTTCAAAAGGAGTTCTATCTTCCCAAGCCATTTCAATAATTCTATTAATATCTTTTTCAGATAGGATAAATGATTTATTTTTAGAATCTTCTTCTTGTATTGCTAAATAAGCTAGAGGAGAAGGTAAATCACTGTAGTAACACATTAAATTTTCGGTAGCCATATCTTTATTGTTGATGCTGGAATAGATTAATTTAAATTACGCTAAGTGTTTTTGTTTTTGAGTTCTGCATTTGTCACTGCAGTATTTTACGTTATCCCAATTTTTCTCCCATTTTTTTCTCCACGAAAACGGTTTTTCGCAGGTCACACAAATTTTTGAAGGGAGATGTTGTTTTTTAACGCCTTGCATTATTTATAAAACAAATAATGCGAATGAATGTTTAATTCAAATACCAAATAGCACCATTTAAAACACTTGCAAAGCTTACCCATAATAAATACGGTATTTGCAGGTAGGCTGCTGTTTTATCAATCTTTGTAAATGTATAGATCATGGTGGCAATGCTTATCCACATGATGATAATTTCAATAAATGAAATAGCTAACATTTGAAATCTAAAGAATAGAAAACTCCAACAAAAATTTAAAACCAATTGAATACAAAATATTACAATTGCCTTTTTTCGTATTTCATTGGGTGTTGATTGAAGTATCCTGTAAAATGAAATACCCATTAAAATATATAGCAACGACCAAACAGGGCCAAACAAATAATTAGGAGGATTAAAAAATGGTTTATTTAATCCCATGTACCAAATATTAATGCCAGAAGCGGAGGCGTATCCAGAGATTCCTCCAATTAGTAAAGGTAATAATATACAAAGTGTTAGTTTTATGTAGCGGTTCATAATGAGGTTTTATGCAATGTAACCTAATTTTGCGACACTTCCTTCTTTATTTGCCTTCGCATAACTTAGTCTTGATAATCGCTCTGTTTTGTGATAACTATCTAGACCACTGCAGGTAATACTTTCGGCTTTTTCTATGTCTAAAAAACCATCATCACATAAACAGTTGTTCGGAAAATACACTTGATTAATTTGACCGATAACTAATACCGTATTATTTGTTGTAATATTAATACGTTCTTTAAATTGCACGCCTAATTGAATATGACTTTCTTCAGACCTCTCTGGTATACTATATGCTGGCACCCATATATTAAATCCACCGTTATTACAACTAATTGCATTCCCACTTTCATCAATACATGAACCAGGTATGCCTTGTAAATTACCAAAACCCATATATTGTAAAAATACTTTACCACCAGATGGATTAGTATATGTTAATTGTAGTGGTGCATCAAATGATTCAAGCTGACCATTAATAAGTATTGATGTAAACATATTCCATGGATTTGAAGAGCCACTTGCATTATACGAGTAGTATGACGTTATTGGACTATTTGGACTAAAAATGTTAAAACTATGCGGTAATCCATCAGGGCTTATTGCTGCTAACGCAGTCATTTGTGCACTAGTTAATAATGGTCCAGTAAAAATAAAGGCAGTACTTTCTAAAGTCGCTGTACCAAATACTGGGCTACCACCATTTTTAGTTAAAGTATAATTACTTGGATTAAAAGTATAAGTGATTGCACTAACTGAAGGGGAACTACCATATATAGCATCTCCACTACTATCCCATTCTGGCATAGCTATTGTGCCACTAGTATCAGTAGGACATTGTTGTAAACAATATAGTGTAATATTTGAACCAGAACTAGGTTGTACTTGTGAAAACTCCCATACTGCTAAACTTGTATTATCGGTAGGAACTACACTACTATTAGTTTGATTATCATAAACCTGTAACTGCGTGCTTCCACCACCACCTAAACCATTAATCCATAAAAATATATTTTGTTGACGAAAATTATTTCCACACCCCTCAGGCGGACACATAGCTGTTGCATAGGCGTCTAACTCATTTTGGTCTAATTGATCAGGACTTTGCTTAGTTTGATTACATCCAGAACTTTGCGTACAAGTTTGAGTGCCAATTTTATCAAAAGCACCGCTACCACCATTTTCATCAGTGTTCCACGTTAATACATCATTGCCACCATTAAAATTAGTTGACACATTAAAACTTGTTCCAGTTAAATCGTTTAACGTAAGATTATTGATATTCATTTGTTGCATTCTTCCATTACGCACAAACAATGTTCCATTGGTTGTTGTATTGTCAGAATTAATTTTTGTTATAGGTGCTCCATCAATAGGTACCACCCCAGGAGGTAACATCAGACCATAATAACTCATCCAACCATGCATTCCATTATAATTAACTGGATATCCTGAATTTAAATTAACCGAGTCACCATTATTATCATAAACACCATAACTATTAACTAAATTATTGTAGCTAGTTTTAGAGTAGCATAATGAATTACTTCCACGACTAACTTCTGCAACATTAGCATTATAAGCTACAGTATACTGCTTAACCATATCCATCCCCGGCCCACCTTCACCTCCAAAGCTGTTTGACTCATATGCTTTTGCGTAACCTATTCCATCACTTCCATTCACAAGTGTGACTGCATTTATGTTTCCAGGTTCATTATCATAAAAAGTTAGAGTCGAGGTACCATCACTGTTAGCTACAGATGTTATATACCCTGCCATCGCTAATTGTGTAGACACTGTACCATCTATTATTGGATAACCCGCAAAATTAAAATCAAATACCCCATATGGATTAGTTGTAGTTGGAGTCGATGTTGCAATTAACGTACCTTTAATTAATATTTGGTATGGGCTTCCATTTTGTGCTGGCATTTGTGCCCAAAATTCGGCATTAACTGGCTGACCCGCAGCGCTTTGAGTTGATCGTACCGCAAATGTCATCCAATTAGGCGCACCTGATACTTGACTGGTGCTTGAAGTATTACCTCCCGAAATATTACAGGTATTAGTATCAACTGTTGCAACATATAAACCTTGATTGTTCATTTGACTATACCCGGTTTTACCGATAACACATAATATCATATTTACTTGTTCTAATGTATTTTGAGACCTATTTTGAGAATA
>SYEI01000339.1 GCA_005800865.1 Bacteroidota bacterium
CTCAAAATAATATTGATGATTTTATGCAAGAGAAACTAAATGGTCCTAAAAAATATAATAAAATTGAAGCGCCTATATTTATTAATGATTTTATAATAGGTAAAGGTAAAATACCTCAAAGAAAAATAAAATCAGACTTTACATATGAATTAGGAAAGCTCCATGGTAAGCACCCTGCAATAACAATAGATTATTTTAAAAGAAATTTCAGTACCAATAAAAAAATAATGGTTGAGCTTAATAATATGGAGCTTAACTACAATAACATTTTAGAATATTACTGCTCTTTCGAATATTTAAGAAAACTAATCTTAAAGAAAAAATACGCTTTGTTGTAAGTTCATCCTATAAACCATGCCGTTACCTATCGGGACGGGCTATCCGCTTTTATCTTTTTATCCTCACACACATTCTTTACTATAAAAAGGATAACCGCTACTATCCCTAACGGGTAAAGATTTACCACTTATTCATAAAATTAAGCCACTTACAAAGTGGCTTTTTTGTTTTAACAAAACTTTAGAATCCAAATATATCCTTTGGCACAATCCTTCGTTATATATCCTAAATCTTAAAAATCGGATATATTGAAAACACAAAAAGAAAAAAGAATCACCCGAACTCTTTCTCTTCCTTGCTCGCTTTCTTAAAGTAAAGCAGAACACCGATAAAAATAAATTCACAAATTAAATTTAAAAATCATGTCAACTTATATAGAAAGCGGTCACGCAAAAAACACCGCTAATTTCGATCACTTAATTGCTTTATTGTTAACGTATAGTACAAACTATACACCGTCAACAACAAACTTAGCAATTACAAATTTACAAACCGTTCTTACAAATGCACAAGGTGCATTAACTACCGTAAAAAATGAATACAACGGTTGGAAAAATGCAACAAACAGCAGAGAAATTGCTTTTGAACCCTTAAAAGGTTTATCAACTCGTTTATTAAATACACTAATGTCAGTTGGTGCAAACGAGCAAATCATAAAGGATTACAAAACACTTAACGCTAAAGTGCAAGGCTCTAAATTAACCAAAGCAGATTCTGGAATTGTAGCCGACCCAAATGAAGATGCCGCAAACAAAACAACTTTACCTGTAAAGAAAACAGTTTCGGTATCTCAACAAAGTTTCGATAACCTTATTGAACACTATGATAAGATTATCAAATTATTAGCTTCGGTTCCTGCGTATAACCCAACAGAAACAGCGCTAAAGGTTGTAACATTACAAACAACGTTAGCAAACTTAAAAACTGTAAATACTGCTGCTTATACAAGTTATGCTAAAGTCAGTAACGCAAGAATTGCCCGCAATAAAATCCTTTATGACAACCCTGATGCGTTAATCGTATTAGCAAAAGCAGTAAAGGCATACATTAAAGGTAAATTCGGAGCAAGTAGCCCAGAATACGGACAAGTAAGTTCAATCAAGTTTACAAAGGTTAAAACAGGCAAATAACCTTTAGTATCTTAAAAGTAAGGGAGTCAAAATTTGACTCCCTTTTTATTTGCCAATAAATAAACCGCTCGATTTATAAAACACGTTTCCCTGAAAGTAATTCTTACCGCTTACAAAATAGTGGAAGCCGCTTACCTTTCAGAACTCACAGATGTAAAAGTAAATTAAGCCGCTTTAACTTTAGAACACGCCGCTATCAATATATATGAAGTCTCTTTAAAGACAAATGACGTAGGTGTAACAATAGAACTAACCGCTTACAAAGTAAAGGAAGCCGCTTACTTTTCATATCTCACCGCTTTACAACTAAATGTATATCGACCTAACCGCATAAACCACTAAACCGGCATAATTTGTAGACCTTTGTACATAGAACTAAGTGTACTGAACTGTGTACAAGCCACCGCACATTTTGCAAGCACATTTGGTCGCTTATTTCCAAAGGCAATAATTTTAGTTTGCGCCAAATAAGTTTGCAAAATTTCCTCCCCGCCTGTGGGTGCTATTAGAACAAGCAATTTTTCAAATTGCCTCCCTATCGCACAGTAAAAACTAAAAACTGTGTTTCAAACAAACATTCGGTAACCAACTAACTGCAAAGACACATAACCGCTTAGTTCGGCAGACACGTACCTATGTGTAAACTAAATAGAGCGCACTGAAACATAACAGAAGCTAAACTCAATTTGCTTTAATCTTCTAACTCAATAAAAAGGGTTCTTTTAGTTTATAAAAGAATATACGTAATTTTTATTCCAATGCAGATGATCTAGTAAGAGTTTTTTTGAAGAATAGTAGATTGAAAACAATAGTGTTTAGAAATGATAGAGTCTTCTAAAAACTATTAGTAGAATTTATTTGGCACAAAATCGTGTGTCTATGCGACACAAACACCAGTGTTTTATGGGTTTTTTAACATAACGTTTCGGTAATTTTCTACATTTTCACTTTACATTCTCGTTTTATTGAAATAATTTTGTACTTCAATACAAAACGATAATAAAATGAAAAACGTAGAAAAACATTTGAATAATATTCAGTTGGCACATTTGCGAGATCCATCTAAGTGTAATGGTAACAAATGTAAGTTGCCAAATTGCGTTCATTGTCTGTGCGATATGCGGGAAGATAGCAAATTCTGTTGCGCGTCTCATAGAAGCGCAGCTGGTAATATAAAATTCAAAGCACGGCATTCTCACATAAACGAATATGCTAGTTCACACAGAAGTAACACGCTTATCGTTGAAGACTTTTATAGCAGAAACATAATTAGGTTTGATCAAGGATACTTAACTGCAGCCGAATTCGATTTCAGTTTTAAGGCGCCTCAAATAATAGTTAACGGTAGTGAAGCCTCTCTCTTCGGAGATATTGCAATGTGGCTGGATTCAGAAGGTTTTTTTAACTTACAAAAAATAAAATAGATCATGAAAATATATCATCCAAATTTTTTCGATGGCTTCGGCATAGAAAGCAAACTAGAAAGAAAATTATTCACTGATGCTTCTAAAATTATATATATGCAGCCAGCAGCTGATACGCTAAAAATGCCAAATTTATCTGAAGGTATAATTTGTAAGCCAACAGTCCACATTGCTCGAACTCCAAAAGAAGATGTTTCTAATGTAATTATCTACATAATGCTAGTTATCTTGATACTGGTGTTGTTGTATATTATATATGATTTCTGGAAAGAAGAGAAAAAGCTAGAACAAAAACTATTGGAATGTCAATCGGCAAAAAAGCTAAGCCATTAAAAGTCAAATAACTTTGTAGTAGGGACCTTTAAAGCCATCGCTATCTCATGAAGATAAAATGCAGTCGGGTTTATTTCCCCAGTCTCTAGTCTATTAATGTTTTGCTTGTGCTTATTACATTTTTTTGCAAGTTGCACTTGCGTCAACTCATTTTCTTCGCGTAACCTAGCAATTTGTTTTCCAAGTTTCTTAGTAAATACTGATTTTTCCATGCCCTGTAAATTTAACAAAAAAAGTTCGAAAAATAACGGTAACCATGTATGGTTACCGTTGGTTTAATTCATACATTTGAAGAAAATATCTCACATGAAAATAGAACACTCTTCACTACTTACATCAAATAGATTTTTTACAACATTATCTCCGAAGAATAGGTTCGAAGAAAATCTACGATTAACTCTTTCTTTAAGAGGTAACAATATCATCGAAAATTTTGATTGGGCGTTTGTGGATCTTCACTATCAATTAATGGACAACAAAAAGGAAACTAAAAGAATTTTTCTTAATCGCGATGACTTTCGTGAAACACTGTTTTCTATAAAAATAAATACAGGAGATTTATTGAGCAAAATTCGCATCGGATTGTATTTTAAGAAAGAGGATTCTTCAAATCAATTCCTAGATAAAATTCTTGTAGACGATAATGATGACCCTAAAATATCAAATTTGATATTCTTACCCACATTGAGAGAAACAATCCAAAATAGGGAACCCATTGAATTTATAGAAAAATTAAGGTCTATGAGTGCCGATAATTTTCAAGATCTCCTAGATACAGACTTACCTGCCCTGCACGCCTTGATGGACAAGGCTCCTGAGAGAGCATTTTATTATTGGGCTTTATCTGATAAAATTATTAAAACGACAGCTACCTCCAAATTGCGATTAAGCTATCTTGATTTCGCCGTGGAGTCATACTTCAATGAGTATCATGACGGTAAATTACGTCTAGGGTTTAACCTTGAAAACATATCAGTATGAAAAACAATAAGGATGAAATAGATTACCTGATGCTTTTTAGTGGCATGCATCAGGAATTTTTAATAAACAAAATTAGAATCAAACCACTACTTAAAGAGTATTACGTTGATTATGAAAACTGGAAAGTTAATACTGACGGAACGGGTTCTGCAAATATTTGGATAGAACCGAAAAAGAGTCTGGTCTACAAACCAGCGTTCAAGTCTCCGTTTCCACAAATAGAAATTAAAGGTTTACTGATAACCGTAAAAACAAAAATGGTAACAGAAACAAAAAATAACAAAACCGTAAGATTTGAAATAGCCGGAGCCTTTAATCCTAGCATTTGGCGAGGCAGAAACACTTTAAAGCTACAACCCATTGGAGAAACAGTAATAACAGGTCATAACAGAGTAGTGCTAGAGCAAGACCAAATGTTTTCAACATACTTTTTAAAATATATAAGTCAAAACTATGCTCATTTTATTTCAAAATCGGTGAAATTTTTCACCTAATAATCAGAGACTTACATCATTTTACTAAAAAAAATGAGGTGGTTTTTTTGTAGTTCAAAATCTAACATAAATGTTATGTAATGCCCGTAAATACTGAGGCTTGTGAATATCTGAGTTTCTGACTAAAACCTGTAAATAGTACTTTTATTAAAAAAATAACCACATGAAAAAAGAAACTATTTTAGAATTTATTTTTCTATTTGTAATTATACTATGTTACTATAGTGATAAGTTCTCTGGCAAAAATCAAAGAGTTGATAAGGCTGTAATTCCTAATGATGCTAAACGAGCTCGGCTAACATTAGATGAACTTAGGCGGTACCCAGGCCTAGAATCTATAGATGAAAAAGAAGGCTATGCTGCAATTGCATCATTAGAAAGCTATTCACGAATATTATTTGAACTATTCACCGAACAAAAGAGAAACAAACATGAAAGATAATATCGATATTCTTAATCTTTTTGCCAAAGGCATCTCACTTAAAAATAAGTTGGAGATGCTTTTAAGTGCAGTAGTTTACACACGCGTTTCTTCAAAGGAACAAATGGAGAACAACAAAAGCTTGGAGTGGCAAAGAACAGCTTGCGATAAATTTGCACAGGACAAGGGTTACGTTGTTCGTGGATACTTTGGAGGAACATATGAAAGTGCAAAGAGTGACGAACGAAAGGAGTTTAACCGCATGCTCAAGTTTGTGAAAGCTCAAAAGGGGGAAAATAAAATTTCATACATTATAGTATATAGTTTAGATCGATTCAGTAGAACTGGCGATAGTGCCATTTTCATTTCTTCTGAATTAAAAAAGATAGGAGTAAATATTCTATCTACTACTCAATATATGGATACGGATACTCACTCTGGAGCATTTCAGCAAAACATTCATTTCGTATTTAATAAATATGATAATGACATTCGTAAACAAAAGAGTATTGATGGTATGACTGCCAAACTAAAAAGAGGTGAATGGTTGGGAAATTGTCCGAAGGGATATTCTTACACTCCAAATTCAAAGCAACAAACTATCATTATTGATTCTAATGGTCCGCATATTAAACATGCATTCGAAATGAGAGCAGCGGGCCATTCCTATAATGAGATTAGCGACTATTTAAAAAAGCGTGGGATAGAAGCTTTTAAGCAGTTTTTGAGCAAGATTTTTAAGAACCCTTTTTACATCGGCTATTTATCACATAATTTTTTAAAGGGAGAAGTCGTTAAAGGAAATCATCCACCATTAATTAGCGAGGAGCTTTTCCTACAAGTTAATCGTTCGAGAAAGGTAAGAGAGACAAATAGTAATAAAGCCGATAATAATCTTCCATTAAAGGGATTTGTAAGGGACTATGAAACCAATGAGGTTTTTACCGGATACATAGTCAAGTCAAAAGGTTTATACTATTATAAGGTCAATAAAATTGGAGTAGGAGTGAACCGAAGCCAAAAAATGATGCATGAAAAATTTAGTAAGTTACTTTCTGAATTTTCCTCATCTAGTGAATATGTCGCTCCATTAAAAAGACAACTCATGTTAACCTGGGATTTATTGATTGATAATAAAGTAGGTGAGAAGATCTCTTTAGCAAAGAAGAAAAAAGATATTGAAGAAAAGATTTATAATCTGGAAAAGCGCCACGCCTTAGGCGACATTGATAGAGATATATTTACCAAATTTCACGCTGAGTTTAAAATGGAAGCTAGTAAAATTGCAGAAGCGATTGAAGAACATGCTTACAATTTATCGAACCCTTCGGAACTTATTAATTTCGCTATGCAACTAAGCTTGAAAGCCACGTCATCATGGGATTTGGGAGATTACTATCAAAAACAAAGAATACAAAAACTAATTTTTCCATCTGGTATTTGGTTCGATGCAAAAAGTAACGAATATCGAACCACTGAAGTTAATCCAATTTTTTCGCTTATTAGGCAATTATCAAGGGATTTGGAGGGCCCAAAAAAGGGGACTTTTCACACCTCCGATGAAAAGTCCCCTTCAGTATCCAGGAGGAGACTCGAACTCCCACGTCTTGCGACATACGCACCTCAAGCGTACTTGTATACCATTCCAACACCTGGACATTATACTTTTCGACATCAGCCGAAACAAACACTAGAGTAATTTAAAACACAAAAATGATAATTATTTTTTGATTATATACTTATAATCCAATATTAAATCCAATTTGAATAATTGGGTTTGGATAAGGCGATAAAGGCCTTTGATTCACATTATAAAATATAGCTGCTACAAAACTTCCGTTATCAGAAAATTTTTGACGGAGACCACCACCAACTAAAATATTATCTACCCATGCTCTGCTATTAGGAACTGGGGATGTGTAATCTAAGACACTTAATCTTTCGGCACCAACTTGGGCAAAGAAATTCTCAAAAACTAAATATCTACCAAAGACTCCACCGCCATAAATGGTTGACACAAATTTTTGGCCATTATAAGTTTGGCTGAAGTAGTTGTATGTTCCTGTAACGCCAAACGAGAGTTCTTTTGTAACCTTACAGCCTACCAAAGGAGAAATATTAATATAAGTACTTGAGCCAAACCATGCCCCCACATTACCACATACATATAGCCTTTCCTTAAAACTATTAAAGTCTTTTGGTGCAATGGGTGATTGATTGTTTATTGGTGGAGTTGGCGGAGCAGGTGTTGGATTTTCTTGAGCGTAATTTTTTAATGCAAGCATGCAAAGTACGAGTATATATAAATAGGACTTTTGCATTATTTTACCTCTTCGTAATCTACATATTCACCATCATTTGGATTGAAATGAGATTTAAGATTTACGTTTTTTTCAATCTTTACTTCGCCTTCCTTTTGGTAGGATGTTTTGCTATTAAAGCCTTGAGTTTGTGTTTTTGATTTCGACATACTTTTAAAGGTATCGTAAATTTTCCAAATCAACCAAATCACAATTATTGTCCAAACTATATCGCGCACAATTTCTATTTTTTTTACTATACAAAATTACGTTATTTATTTTTGCTACTGCATATGCAAAGGTGAATTAACAAAATTTGATGAATCATTATTAAACAAAAAACCCTCTCAGATTTCTGAGAGGGTTTTTAATTATTTATTTAAATTATTTTGTTTCGTTTGTCTCTAATTCTTCAGAGTTTTCTTCACCTTTAACTTGTGGTTTGAAAACTGGTTTGTCTGATTTAGGAGCATTTGGATCTACATAATCCCAGTTAATAATACGGAATACAGTACGACGATTTTTTTGGTGTAATGCTTCTTTTTCTTCTTTAGTTTTTGCTTTGTTAATTACTGCATCTTTAATCAATAATTTTCCTTCACCCCAACCTTTAGAAGTTAAACGAGCTAATGGAATTTTTTTCTCTTCGCTTAAGTAAACTACACAAGATTTAGCACGCTCTTCAGATAATTTTTGATTGGCTGTATTAGAACCACGGCTATCCGTATGAGATTGTAATTCGATTACAATAGTAGGGTTATCAATTAAAGTTTGGTATAAGAAGTTTAATGAGTCTTTTGATTCAGGACGTAAAGTTGCTTTTCCTAAGTCATATAATACTGCAGGGAAACGAATTTCAGCTTTAACAGGAGTTAATGCAAAGTCTTTTACAAAGTCTTTTGATTCGTTTTCATCAACAGTTGTTAATTTACCCATGTCCTTATTAGCTAAGAAACCTAAAGTATAGCTTTTAGAAGCTGTAGTTTTTCCTGTTGCAACGGTTACTTCGTAAGATGTATTTTCTTTTAACTTAAAGTTATATTTTCCATCAGCACCAGTATTAAATTCAAACATATCTCCGTTTGAACCTTTTAAGTGAATAGATGCATTTTGAACTGGCTCATTATTTTCATCACTTACAACTGTTCCTGTTAAGTTAAAGTTTAATGGTGGTAAAATGAAAGAATAAATGTCATCACTTCCTTTTCCGCCTTCACGGTTTGAAGTAAAGTAACCTTTGATTTTTTTACCTTCGAAAATGATACCGAAATCATCACCTGCAGAGTTCATTGGTGATTTTAAGTTTTCAGGAGCTTTAGTGAATTTACCGTCAGTTGATTTCTCTGCTTTAAAAATATCTAAACCACCCATACCTAAATGGTAGTTTGAAGAGAAGTATAAAGTTTTGTCATCATCAGCCATATATGGATACATCTCATCACCAGAAGTGTTAATACTTGGCCCTAAGTTTACTGGTTGACCCCAAGCTTTATCTTTTTTGCTGTAAGTACTCATCCAAATATCTTTTCCACCGTAACCACCAGCAAGCTTAGATGTAAAATATAAAACATCTCCAGCTACATTAATTGCTGGGTGAGCAAATGCTACTGAATCAACATTAAATGGTAAAGGCTCAGGCTCTGCCCAAGATGGACCTTGTTTTTTACAAACGTATAATTGACATTTTAAAACTTTTCCTTTTGCTTCTGGGCAACGAGTCATAAACATCACATCACCTTTTTTAGAAACTGAAACAGAAGCCTCATTCATTTTAGATACAATTGTTGTAGCTAAAGGTGCTGGTGTGCTCCATTTTCCGTTTTTATCTAATTTAGCTTCATATAAATCAGAGTGGTTTTGACCATTTGTAATATCAATTGATCCAGTAGCACCTTGACGAGTAGAAGTAAAGATTAATGAAGTATATTTTTTATCAGAGTATGCTGGGCTAAAATCTGACTCTTTAGAGTTAAGTAAAGCCATGTTTTCAACTTTCAAACGAGTTTCAGGAGTGTTTTTTGCATCTTTCCATTGTTGAGCTAACTCACAAGATTTAACGCCGTTTTCTCCACGAACATCAGAAGGCATTTCTTTTTTGTAGTTATTGTATTCTACAATAGCTTCAGGGTATTTTTGTTGAGCCTTTAATACATCTGCTAAATTTAAGATAGCAATTGGATCAGGATATTTTGCTTTAATAGCTTTGCTGTAATATGTTTCAGCACCTTTTAAATCATTAATTTGGTGGTAAGCATCACCAGTTCTAAATAAAATTCTTGATTTAGCATCCGCTTTCTTTACTTTAGTATAAGCTTGTTTATAAAGCTCAATAGCATTAAAGTATTGATGATTTTCGTATGCCACATCAGCATCCTTTAAATAGTTTTTCTGTGCGCTCACAGAAAATACAAACGCCATAATAGCGATAGTGGTTAGTGCTAGTTTTTTTAAGTTTTTCATAGGTAAATTAAACTTTATAAGTTGCTAAGATATATAATTTTTTAAAACTGCAAAAATTTTAAACATTATTTTGGCCCATTTCGTCTAAAAGAAACCCTATTTTCACAGATAATCATGTTGTTTTTTGCTCCAAAATACTAGATTTTATCTAATTATTGGCTAGTTTTTGACGCAAATCAGTTGTAAATAGGAAGCTTACGCTGTTATAATGATCATTGTCAGTTTAATTGGGCTGCGTTAAACTAGAAAATAGATAAAGTAAAAACCCTCAATTACGCTTTATAATTGAGGGTTTAAAAAATAAGAGGATTGTTATCTCAAATATAACATTTCACGGTATTTTGGTAATGGCCAAGTAGCATCATCAACAATACCTTCTAATTTATCTACATTGTAACGCATCGATTCAAAATAAGGCTTAACTTTTTCACAATACGCATGTGCTTGTTTTTTAGCATTATCTAAATTATTTGCTTTTTTACGCTCTTCTGTCATTAAATCAGCTTCTGTTTTGATAATGGTTACTTTTTCAGAAATTTCTTTAATCAATTCTAACTGACTTTTTGCAACCACTTTAAATTCTGCTGGTGATAAAATTTCTTTCATCCCTCTTACAGACTCTACTAAACTTTTTTGGTAGTTTAATGCTGCAGGAATAATTTGATTACTAACCATATCAGCAATGATACGAGATTCGATTTGAATTTTCTTCGTATA
>SYEI01000340.1 GCA_005800865.1 Bacteroidota bacterium
ATAATGGGCCTTGCACGGCTGGTGTTATTGCTGGAGGGCAGCTTAATTGTACAAATAACGTATTAGGAACAGCTGCTCAAACCGAAACAGGTAGTTTAACTGGACTTTCAAGTGGAACAACTTATTGGGTCAGAGTTATGCGAACTGGAACCGCTGCAACTGCTGGTTTTACGATTTGTATCAATTCTAGTCCAGATAATGATGAACCAACTTCGTCCGTTGTTTTGCCAGCAGTTACTGGCGCCTGTGCATACAGTGTGGGGAACATTAAAAACGGTACGCAAACAACTTGTGGAGGATTAGCAAATCCAAGTTGTGGTAGTTATGGTGCAGGCTCTGCTGATGTCTGGTATTCGGTAAACGTACCAGCAAGTGGAAATTTGTTTATTCAAACAGCAGGAACTATGTCGATGGGTATTGCTAGCTATACAGGTACACCATGTACAAGTTTAACGCAAATGGGATGTAGTGAAGGGAATCCAGAAGGAGCATCAACTGGAGCGCCTAGTCTTTATGTACCCGGACTAGCCCCTGGAACTACAGTGTATATAAGAGTTTGGAATAAAAATGGCGCTGCTCCAACGTCATTTAGTATTTGTGCCACAAACTTAGGGCCTTGTGGAAATTTACCAAATAACGATTATTGTTCTAATCCAGCTCCAGTTAGTACATCAGGTGCTACATTTACAAGTGTGGCAACTAACAGTACTACCGCTGGAATTTATTCGGCTGATAGTCCTGGAAATTTAATTAATAATACTTGTTCTGGTGGTATTGGAGAAAATGCTTGGTTTTCGTTTATTGCTACTACAACGTCTCAATCTATCCCTTTTAGTGTAACTGGTTGTGCAGGTGGTTTAGAGGCGGAAGTTTTTAGTGTGGCGATTAATCCTTATGGCTGTTGCAAAACGTTTACACCCGTTTCTTCTGGCTATCCTTCATGCACAAGTTATTCTATTGCCAATAATAGTTCAGGTACTGTAACTGCATCGCCACTTACTATAGGTAATACCTATTATTTAATGCTTAACAGTGCAACTGGAACAACATGTAATTATACGGTAACGGGTTGGTCCACTAGCGGTATATTGCCAACAGAATTAATTTCTTTTATTGGCTCTAATGAAGGAAAGTATAATAATATTGAATGGATTACGTCAAATGAAAATAATGTAAAATCATATACTTTAGAACATTCTGATAGTGGTGATGATTTTATTCCAATTGCTACTATAAACGCAAAAGGCAACAACACATCTAATACAATTTATAGAGTATTAGATAATAGTCCTTTTGATGATATTACCTATTATAGGGTAAAACATACAGAGATTGGAGGGATAGAAAAATACTCAAATATTATTAGTGTAAATTTGAAAGGTAAATATGATAATATTTATAATATACATCCTAATCCGACAAACAGTAATTTGAATTTCGAGTTCTATTCTAAAACCAATAGTACTATAAATATTGAATTAATAAATTATGCTGGTGCTTCCGTTTTAAAACTAGATCAATTATTAGACGAAGGTAAAAATAACATCATACTTCCTATGGCTGAATTAGATAAAGGTGTTTACATCCTCAATGTTATTTCAGGAAAATCTGGAAAAACAACACATCACAAAATTATTAAAAACTAAAAAAGCCTTTCATATGAAAGGCTTTTTTAGTTTCAGATTAGTTCTCGACTTTGCTCGAACTGACAATATTCTAAATTAAGCTTGTGCTGTAGGTCCACCGAAGCTCAATGGTAGGGCATTCATCTCACTATCCTTAATTTTGCCATGCATTTGCTCAAAACGAGTAACATTATCCGCCAAAGCTTTCATTAAACGCTTAGCATGTTGAGGTGTTAACACAATACGAGATTTTACTTTTGCTTTTGGTACACCTGGCATTACTTTAATAAAATCAACTACAAACTCTGTTGGAGAGTGCGTTATAATAGCAAGGTTTGAATATATACCTTCTGCAATCTCTTCAGAAAGTTCAATGTTTAATTGGTTTTCAGGGTTTTGATTTTCCATATGTAAATTATAATGTTTTTGAAATGATATTTAATATTCGATCGGTAGATTTTCCATCCCATAGTTTAGGAATAGCGCCTACTTTATAAGCGTTGTTTTCAATTTTTTTAATAAGCTGTTTAATAACAGAGATATCAAATGGGACCAAAGTATTTGACCCTTCCGTAACTGTAACTGGTCTTTCTGTATTTGGTCTAAGTGTTAAGCAAGGTACTTTTACAAATGTAGATTCCTCTTGGATTCCACCACTATCAGTTAAAATAAATTTACTGTACTTAATTAATTTTTGAAACGCAAAATAATCTAATGGTTCAGTAAGCTTTAAATTTTTGTTATCTGAAATTTGATTCTTAAAACCAAACTCTTCTATTTTTTTTAATGTTCTTGGGTGAATAGGAAAAACAATATTATATTGTTTAGTTATATCTTGTATTAAATTTATTAATTTTTCTAACCCATTTTTTGTATCAACTGTTGCAGGACGATGCATGGTCATTAACACAAATGGTTTATCTAAAAGATTCAAATCATCAATAATAGGCGATTTTTCTATTTCAGTTTGAAATGCCACCAAAGTATCAATCATTGTATTACCAACAAAATAAATCGATTCTTTTGGCACTCCTTCTTCTATTAAATGCTTGAGCCCACTTGGTTCTGTAACAAAGAAAAATTGGCTTAACTTATCAGTAAGTATGCGATTAAATTCTTCTGGCATTGATTTATCAAAACTTCTTAATCCGCTTTCGAGGTGAGCTAATTTTATTCCTAATTTATTTGCGGTAATTGCTGCGGCTAATGTAGAATTAACATCGCCAACAACAATAATTAAATCAGGCTGGTAATTTAATTTGATTAAATTTTCCAATTTAATCATAATTTCTGCCATTTGTGAGTTTGGACTAGCAGGTAAAATGTTTAAAAAGAAGTCTGGCTCTAAATGAAATTGTTTAAAAAATACATCAGCCATCTTTTCATCAAAGTGTTGGCCAGTATGAACTAATTTTATGTCAAGATTACTAAATTGTTGTGCGATTTTTTTGAATTGAGTTACCTTTATGAAATTTGGGCGAGTACCAATTACAATTAAAATTTTTTTCATCAAGTTAGAATTTTGTACAACTAGTTTCAGCACTAAATTACCTCAAAAAAAGAATTAAAACAATACTTTGAATAAGTGAGATAAAAAATAGTTATTAATTAATCATCTCTACACTACGTTTCACAAACTTAGTTAGCTCTTCACCTTTTAATAAGCCTTGAGATAATAAAGCTAAGTCTGCTGCTTGTTTTGCTAACTGACTTTGTTTAGCCGCATCTGTTTCTGCTAATATTTTACTAATTAATGGATGGTTAGCATTTACCACTAAATTATACATATCAGGCATTGAACCATAAAAATTCATGCCGCCTCCGCCACCCATGGCTTGCATGTCTTTCATACGACGCATAAATTCAGGACGAGTAATCAGCATCGGCGAATCTGTTTCGCTTAAGCTTTCAAATACGACTGAGTATTTTTCTTTAGCAACAACGCCTTCTACAATTGGTTTTAATTTAGTTTGCTCCTCCTCCGTTAATTTACTTACTTGACCGTCATCTTTCTTAATTAATTTCTCAACCGTATCACTATCCACACGCACAAATTGTGTGTTGTTTAATTTACTTTCTAAATAATTAATTAAGTGCGAATCCAATGGAGAATCCATTAATAACACATCATACCCTCTTGATTTTGATGCATCAATATACGTATGTTGCTCATCCATATTGGTAGCATACAAATACACGACTTTGCCATCTTTATCAGTTTGATTGGTTTTGACATGAGCTTCGTATTCTTCTAAAGTAAAGGCTTTAGCTTCGGTGTTTTTTACTAAAGCAAACTTAGCTGCTTTTTCGTAAAACTTCTCATCGCTAATCATTCCGTATTGAACAAATATTTTAATGTCATCCCATTTTGCTTCAAAATCAGGACGATCTTTTTTGAAAATCTCTTCTAATTTATCAGCTACTTTTTTAGTGATGTGTGCCGATATTTTCTTCACATTTCCATCAGCTTGCAAATAACTACGGCTTACGTTTAATGGAATATCCGGACTGTCAATTACACCACGCAACATCGTTAAAAAATCAGGAACAATGTTTTCTACATTATCCGTGACGAACACTTGGTTACTGTATAATTGAATACGGTCTTTAGGCGCTTCAAATTTGTTAGATAATTTAGGGAAATATAAAATACCGGTTAAGTTAAATGGATAATCCACATTTAAGTGAATGTGAAATAAAGGCTCTTCAAATTGCATTGGATACAATTCTCTGTAAAAGGCTTTATAGTCTTCGTCTTTTAAATCCACTGGTTTTTTAATCCAAGCTGGAACAGGATTGTTGATGATGTTTTCTACTTGAATTTCATTTTCTTTTTCGTGACCTTTCTCGTCTTTCTCGCCTGTTGAAACCCATTCTGATTTTGTTCCAAAAACAATCTCCACTGGTAAAAACTTGCAATATTTTTTTAGTAAGCCTTCGATTTTCGAATTCTCTAAAAACTCTAAACTATCTTCGGCAACATGCAATACAATGTCAGTTCCACGAGTAGTTTTTGTATCTATTTCTTCAATTTGGTATTCTGGACTTCCATCACATTCCCAACGAACGGCTTTTGAACCTTCTTTGTATGATAAAGAGAAAATCTCTACTTTTTGAGCTACCATAAAGGCAGAGTAAAAACCTAAACCAAAGTGACCAATCACCACATTTTTATCTACTTTGTCTTGGTATTTTTGTACAAATTCTTCAGCACCACTAAAAGCAATTTGAGTAATGTATTTCTCAATTTCCTCTTTTGTCATACCAATACCTTTATCTTTAATGGTAATGGTTTTAGCGGCTTTATCAACTACCACTTCAATTTTTAAATCACCTAACTCACCTTTGGCTTCGCCCATAGATGTTAAGGCTTTTAGCTTTTGAGTAGCATCGGTAGCGTTACTTACTAATTCGCGTAAAAAGATTTCGTTATCGCTGTAAAGAAACTTTTTAATAATTGGGAAAATGTTTTCGGTTTGTACGTTAATTTTTCCAGTGCTCATGTTTTAAATATTTAGGGTTTAGTATATAAATTTTTTCCGCTTTGTACTTGATTTAAGTATGATTTAGGTTACAAAATACGAAGTAATTTTTTTATCAAGGTGATGAAAAAAATCTTTGCGTAGCAATGACTACGGAAATATTTTTTGAAGAAACATTGATGAAAAAGAACGAGTATTTTTGACTAAATTATAGTTAAACCAAGTACCGTATAGTCAAAGGTTGTACCAATAGGCTAGAAGGTGACAAAATGACAAGGTGTTTTAAATAAAAAGTCTTCTTAATTTGAACTAAGAAGACTTTTTTATTTATCATAAGTATTAAATACTAATAACTCCACTTCAAATAAATACCACCCCAGGTAAAACCGGCACCAAATGTGGTTAGTATCAAGTTGTCTCCTTTTTTAAGCAAGTGTTCCCATTCGGCGAGGCAAAGTGGTAAAGTTGCAGAAGTCGTATTTCCGTATTTTTGAATATTTAGCATTACTTTATCCATGCTAATTCCCATTCGATTGGCTGTAGCGTCAATGATGCGTTTGTTTGCTTGATGGGGTACTAAATAAGCGACATCTTCTGCTTTTAAATGGTTGCGTTCCATCATTTCGGCAGCAACGTCAGCCATTTTAATAACAGCTACTTTAAACACAGCTTGTCCGTCCATTTCTACAAAGTGTTGTTTATTGGCAATAGTTTCAACGGTCGGAGGAAATAAACTTCCACCAGCTGGTTGGTATAAATATTTTTTACCACTTCCATCAGAGTACATTTTACTATCTATTATTCCCGTGCCATCTGTAGTAGGTTCTAATAAAACAACTCCTGCGCCATCGCCAAATAAAATGGAGGTTTTACGATCTGTATAATCCACAATGCTGCTCATTTTGTCAGAACCAATCACTAGTATTTTTTTATGAGTTCCTGTTTCAATAAATTTTGTGGCGGCTGTTAAAGCATAAATAAAACTTGAACAAGCTGCTTGTATATCAAAGCCCCAGGCATTAGTGGCGCCAATCATATCACTTACAATATTAGCGGTTGCTGGGTATTGATGATCGGGAGTAACAGTGGCTACAATAGTCAAATCAATTTCTAAAGGAGATAAATTCTTTTTCTCTAATAATTTTTTTGCTGCTTCGGCTGCCATAAACGCAGTAGCTTTATCCTTATCTTTTAGTATTCGACGTTCACTTATTCCTGAGCGAGACATGATCCATTCATTATTGGTGTCTACCATTTTCTCTAACTCTTGGTTATTTAAAATATAATCTGGAACATAAGCAGATACAGCGGTTATTGCGGCAGTTATTTTCATTTTACTTTAAATTATTAGGTTCGCAAATGTATAACGAGGTAACGAGCAGGAAGAAT
>SYEI01000341.1 GCA_005800865.1 Bacteroidota bacterium
CTCTGCTGTGCTATTGGATGAAAACATGCCAGGTATTTCGGGCTTGGAAGCGTTAACTAAAATTAAGCAGCTAAAATCAGATTTACCAGTAGTCATGATTACCAAAAGCGAAGAAGAACATATTATGGAAGACGCAATTGGTAGCAAGATTGCTGATTATTTGATTAAACCAGTTAATCCAAATCAAATTTTATTGTCTCTTAAAAAAGCACTAGATAACAAACGTTTAGTGTCTGAAAAAACGAATACGGAGTACCGTAAAGAGTTTGGACAAATAGGAATGACTTTGTCGGATAATTTGAATTGGCAAGAGTGGCAAGAGGTATTTAAAAAAATTGTGTATTGGGAATTAGAGATTGATAAAAACCAAGACAAAGGAATGTTGGAAGTGTTGAAGATGCAAAAAGCTGATGCTAATTTGCAATTCTTTAAGTTTATTGAAAAAAATTATGTGAGTTGGTTAAATGGTTCAAATACAAACGTTCCAACCATGAGCCACACTTTATTGAAAAATAAATTCTTTAATAATTTTGATAATAATGGATGTACATTTTTATTAGTAATTGATAATTTACGTTACGATCAATGGAAAATGATTCAACCTATTGTTCAGGATTATTTTAAGGTTGAAAATGAAGAATTGTTTTTCAGTATTTTACCTTCGGCAACTCAATATGCCCGTAATGCCATATTTTCTGGGCTTTTGCCAAGCGAAATGGAAAAGCGTCACCCAGATTGGTGGAAAAATGATGAAGATGAAGGTGGAAAAAATATGCACGAAGAAGATTTCTTAAACGCACAAATCAAGCGTTTAGGAAAAGATATTAAAACAAGTTATAATAAAATTACCAATTTTGCTGCAGGTAAAAAGTTATCGGAGAACATGAGTAACTTAATGAATAATAAGTTAAATGTGATTGTATATAATTTTGTAGATATGTTAAGTCACTCTCGCACCGAATCGGAAATGATTAGGGAGTTAGCTGATGATGAGCCAGCATACAGAAGTTTAACACTTTCATGGTTCGAACATTCGCCATTGTTAGAAATGGTAAAATTCATTGCGTCAAAAAAATGTAAATTAATTATCACTACAGATCATGGAACAGTTCACGTAAAAGAACCAACTAAAGTCATTGGAGATAAGAGTGTGAATACTAATTTGCGTTACAAACAGGGTAGGGCATTGGATTATAATGCAAAGGAAGTATTTGAAATTAAAAATCCAGCTGACGCTTTTTTACCAAAACAAAATGTGAGTTCTCGTTTTATATTTGCTAGAGAAGATAAGTTTTTTGCTTATCCAAATAACTTTAATCACTACGTACAATATTATAAAAACACCTTTCAGCATGGTGGCGTAAGCCTAGAGGAAATGATTATTCCTTATATAACGCTATCAGCTAAATAAATATATGATTAACCCATAAAAAAAAGGTTCAACATTAGTTGAACCTTTTTTTGTTTTTATGTGTTTGATTAAAATTTGTAAGTAAACCCAACTCCTAATACTTGTTTAAACTGTACGTCTGGTCCAATTGTACCTTTTTGGTCACCAGCATTTCTTAACACTTTAATATCGTCGTCGTATATTAATTGAGTGGCAAGTGTTGCTGATATAAATTTATTTACCTTAAATGTAGTTAAGGTTGCCCAGTTAACATCAACATTTTGTGGGTTGTTTAAGTAGTTAGAGAATAATTCTAATACTGTTTGAAACGTAATATTTTCCATGACTTTAGTTTGGTATTGTACTTTTAAATAAGCACCAAACTCTTCACGATGTGTTTTGTAGTTTTGAGTAACTTTTCCCCCTTGATTAGGGTCACGAATTTCTTTTTGAACACCGAAAGCTCCATTTCTAGCTAAACTATCATCATTTACAAAAGTAAATTTACCTGTTACGGGAGCTATAAATGCTGAAAAATGATCGTTTGGTTTATAATCTAAACCAATAGCCGCTAAAGCGTAACCAGGTGCCATAAATCGTGATATATAAACTGAATCATTTGGATAGTTAAAACCATCAACAAATTGAGTTCTAAAGTCACCTAAAGCTGTTGCATACCAACTTTTTTTAAGTTGACGACCAAATTTTGATGAAAACTGAATTTTATCGTCATTTTTCCACCATTGTTTGTTATCTCCTTGTTTAATAACCCCGTAACCTAATTCTAAATTGTTATCCCAAGTAACTTTTCCTTTTTTATATTTAGCAAAAACGTTTACTAATCCACCTAAAGAAATAGAATTATTTCCGCCTGCCGACCAGTTTGTTAATGATACTTGTTGTCCGTTAATTGATATAACACCGCCAACTTTCCATGATTTAACGCTATCAGCAGCTATAGCTTTTAATTTATCGATTTCTGCTTGCACTTTTGCAGCATCGTCTTTTGTAACTTCTTGTGAAAAACTATTAATAGCTAAAGATAATAGAAGGATGCAGAATATTTTTTTCTTCATATAGTGATGTGAATTTTAGGTTGCAAAACTAATAAAACATTCTATACAAGAAAGGAAGTTCTAATTATTAAAATGTTAAATTTAGTTTTCCTGTATTTTGAAATACTTGTTAGAGTTTGCAGGATCCACAGTGGTTAGAATTTCCACAGCTTTTGTTTTTTCATCTGGATTACCTTTTGAAAAAATATTTACAACTTCAGTGACCTTAGCATCAAAAAATAGTTCCATTGCAAAGGATGCAGGCCTGTTTTTATAAACACCTGATAGTAAATCCATTGATTTTAATATTTCCTTTCTACCATCATCAGCTTTATCAAACATAATATCTAGACCTAAACGGTGGTATTTATACATACATTCTCTGATAGGTTGAAAAACAGGTTGTAGAGCATTTTCAACAATCCAATATCTGTTTTTTTGACTTTCAAAAGATTTCCAACCAGATTCGGCAGCACTTTGAGCATTTGTAACGATAAGCTGTGCTTTTTGAAAATATTCTGTTCCTCCTAAGTTAGAATAAGTGTCATAATCATTTGCAATAATAATGTAAGCATAATAAGCTAAAACGGAGGTAATATTGTTTTGAAAAGTGTTTAAGTTAAACTCAAGTTGCTGAAATTGTTGGTATTTGAAAACAAAGCTCTCATCAATATAATTTACAGTAGGCGAGAAGTAAGAGCTTTTATAAACGGGTCTTCTACTTTGAATTTGAATAGTTGCCATATAATCATCAGCACTTAATTTTTGAGTAACATTGATTAATACAGAACAGTCAATTCGTTCGTTTACTGTGAAGTTATCTTTGGTCCATCTGGTGTTATTCATGAACTCAAAAATAGATTTTTGTAATTGCTCAAAAATCTGTTTTTCAGTAGTTCCTTGCACTTGCACAGAAACAACACTTACTTGGCAGTTTAATTCTTGTGAACTAATGTTTTGGCTTAGTAATAAAAAAAGAAATATATATAAATAGTTACGCATCTGTTTTTAAATAATTTATAGCGAAGGTTACAATATCCTTAGCTACTGCTTGCTTGCTTTTTAACTCAAAATTATACATTTTATTGTGTTTATCAATAATTGTTACTTTGTTAGTATCAACACCAAATCCTGCACCCTTTTCTATGGCAGAGTTAGCCACAATAAAGTCAAGGTTTTTCTTTGCTATTTTAGCTTTTGCGTATTCTAAAACATTATCAGTTTCAAGAGCAAAGCCAACTAATAGCTGATGTTTTTTTTGTTTCCCTAACGTTTCTAATATATCTGTTGTTTTAGTTAATTCTAAAAATAATTCAGAATCTTTCTTTTTGATTTTTGAATCGGCTATTGATTTTGGTTTGTAATCGGCAACAGCAGCAGCTAAAACGGCAATATCTACATTTTTAAACACCGATTCACATGCTTTATACATATCTTCGGCACTTTCTACTTTTACTATTGTAACCAATTTTTCGCTTGGTACTTCATGTGAAGGACCTAATACTAAAGTAACATCTGCGCCTAATTTTGCAAACTCATCAGCAATTGCTACACCCATTTTACCTGACGAACGATTTCCAATAAATCTAACTGGATCAATAGCTTCGTATGTAGGGCCAGCATTTACTAAAACTTTTTTACCACTTAGTGGAAGATTATCCTCAAAATATTGGCTCACAAAATGAATAATATTTTCTGGCTCAGCCATTCTTCCTTCTCCTACCAAACCACTCGCTAATTCACCACTTTCGGCTGCAATAACGATATTCCCATTTTTTCTGAGAGTGTCAATATTTTGTTTAGTAATAGGATGTTGATACATATCTAAATCCATGGCAGGAGCAACAAACACTTTGCTTCTTGCGGATAAGTAACAAGCGCTAACAATATTATCACAATGCCCTGACGCAAATTTCGCTAAGGTATTAGCAGTTAAAGGTGCTACTATAATAGCGTCGGCCCATTCCGCTAAAGCCACATGATTGTTCCAATTATTATTTGCGTCAAAAAAATCAGTCGCCACTTCATTTTTACTTAAAACAGATAATGTTTTTGCTGTCACAAA
>SYEI01000342.1 GCA_005800865.1 Bacteroidota bacterium
GATAAATTTTATATTGTTTCATCTGACGGACAACGCGGGTATTATTCTTCTGAAAAGAAAGATGGATTTGGTCAGCAAGATATTTACACCGTAGAACCAGGTATGTTTGGCAAACCAACCGCTTTAGTGTTAGTAACAGGTAAAGTTTCTTTCGATAATGCTTTCGTTAAAGCCGATATTACTGTGCGCTCAAAAATAAATCGTAAAGATTATTCTGGCACCTTTAATTCAAACTCGGTTAATGGTGCTTATTTAGTAAATCTGCCTTCTGGCAACGAATATGAGATCATTTACAAATATCAAGGAACAACACTTACAAAAGATATTTCAACTGCTAAAATTGACTCATTTGCAAGACTTGAGATTGATGCTGAATTATTTTCTGATGAATACCAAAAACTGAATTTCGCAAAAGTAGATTCATCTGCTTTTAAATCTGAAAATATATCTGATTTAAGTTTAACTTATGAGCAATTTTTAGCAAAGTATGGCAATTCAGAAATTGATAGTTTATTTTACACCGTTCAAATAGGTGCCTATAAAATTTATGAGAACTTTAATTATTCTAAATTAATTGGATTACCTAAAGCACTTAGAAAAACGTTCTCAGATAACATTACTAGATTTACTATTGGATCATTTAAAACGTTAAATGAAACAAATGCTGTGCTCGAAAAAGCTAAAAAAAATGGCATTAAAGATGCTTTCATATTAGCTGTTTACAAAGGTGAACGTTATTACTTTAAAGAACTTTTGAATCAAGGTATTTTGAAATAATTATTATAAAGAATTATTTTTTAAGCCCACTATTAGCCATTAATAGTGGGCTTTTAATTACTCGTTCAATTGCAATATGTTTTCATATAACACCAACTCAATTTTCTCTAATGAATTATAGAGCTGTTCAAACGAATCAATTACAAAATAGGTTTCCTGAAAGACATCCGTTCGATAATCTGTTTCAAAAATAGTTTGAATATCAAAAGGTAATTGCTTAGCCTTTTTACTCAAACAATGTTCTGTTTCTCCTTTGGAAGATATAATTCCAGCGCCGTAAATTTTAAGATGTCCATCTTCATCAATTAGCCCAAACTCAATGGTAAACCAATATAAACGACCCAATAATTTAATAGCCTTTGCATTATGTATGTTTTTTAAAGCAATATCACTAATCCCTTTAAAAAAGTCAACATAGGCTTGGTTGCAGAGCAAAGGCACATGACCAAATACATCATGAAACATATCTGGCTCTTCCAAATAATCTAATTGTTCCATGGTTCGCAACCAGCAGGTTGCTGTAAACTTTTTTTGAGACAAAAATTCAAAAAACTCTTTTTGTTCGCTAATATTAGGAACAACCTCTAAGCTCCACGAAGTCGTGTTTTTCAAAACAGCATTTACTTCCTCAAAGTCGGGAATTTTATCTTGCGTGAAGTTAATCATAGCTAACGCTTTTAAATATTCCACAGATACAATTGGCTTTAATAGTTCCAATTGTCTATTGAATAAGGTTTTCCATACTTCAAAATCTTGTTTTGTGTAGTTACTGTAAATCTGTTGTGTTGGTCTTTTAGTGTTCATGTGTATTTATTTTTGATGGTTAGTATTAAAAATGGGCATAAAAAAACCCGTTCCTACTGGAACGGGTTTAAAATTTATTATTCGGAGTTTTATAATTTAAACTTCACTATGAACAACAGTTTACCATTCCAATGGGATTCATTAGATAATAGTAATAATAAGTAGTGTTCATCTTGTTCATAGTACAAATATATAAAATAAATTATCTGCAGCCTGCTTCTCTGTAATCTTTTTTAGCATTCGGATTATCTAACACTTGAAACGACATGTATGGATCGCCAAATAATTTACAGTAGCGCTCAGGATTTTTTTCCTTTGCTTTGTGCAATGCATCGCTAAACACACGGCTATAAAATTTTTCTGGTAAATGAGATGCAATAGAAATATAACTAAATAATAAATCCTCACTTACATTTTCTACTTTTAAAAACGGCTCTAATACAGTTGATGAAAATTTATAATCTTTTCCTCTTGTAAATACATAAGCCAATTTTAAAGCATTTTGCCAACTTGCCTCTTTAAAGTTATAGAAACCTTTAATTTTATTAATGCATGCTTCTATTTGAGCATCAGCGCCATCAGTAGTATCCAAAGACTCTATAATTTTAAATTGCCACTCAATATTTAAACCATCCACTAATTTTTTACTAATTTTTGCTTTATATAAAGCATCAATTTCTTGTTGCATTTTCGCTTGTTGCTCTTTCGTTCCGGTAGTTGAATCAATTTTTATCGAGCAAAAAATACGATTAAATCTCACCACATCACTAGCTGGATCAATTTTTTCTAAGCGCTTAAATTCCGCATAGTCATCTTCATCCACAATACTACTATTAGCCAAGTAATTGTAATACGCTTTATTATTTAATAAATTAATGAACTGTGGATTTTCAGGAATTTTAAAACTATCCAATACATCTTCTGTATATTTTTTAGCTATTTTTTGAGTAGAAGCATACTCCATAATTTTATATGCTTGGCTCATTTTGTTTGCCTTAATTGCTCTGTTAAATGACACGGTTGTAAACTTCTGTTCTTTATCTCCAGAGATATCATAAGTAACATCCATTACCATTTGAGCAAAACGTTGCTTCGCTAAAACAGGCTCTAGTTCATTTAATAAAGCGCCATCATTATTAATTTTTTTAATAGCTTTCTCTTTACCTAATTTCACTAAATCTGCATACTTACCGTCTTCCATTTCTAATTCAAATAAAGCCCAAGAATCTTTAGTTTCGATATTAGGAGTGATCTTATTTTGCTGCATACTTTGTAATACATTAGTTACACTCTCTGCACGCTTGCGTTGTAACTTAGCATTTGCGCCTGCATCTCCTTCAATAGATGAATAAGCATAAATATATAAACCATCAATCATAAAATCAGGTTCATTTAGTGCTTTTATAAATGGTGCAATATCCTCAGGTTTAAACTCTGATTTATTTTTTTCGAAAGGAATCGTGAAATTTAAAATAGAGCTTTCAGATTTTGGCTCAAATGCAGGTTTTAATCCAACTGTTGAATCAGCAGGAATAATGCCCACAGGAGTACTACTTTCTTGATCTCCTTTTTCTAAATAACTACGAGTAACTGTTTTACAAACGTGCCCATCTTGCACCACAATTAAGTTTAATTCATAAGGGCCAGTAATTTTTGGATTAAACTTACCCATCTCAATTTTTAATTTATTAATCTTAACTTTTTTCTTCGCTTTAGGATCTGGCTTTATTAAGTTCTTAGCAAACACCTGATCTTTAGCAATTACTTTACCCATAATACCTTTATTTTGAAAGTTATTATCTACGATATTGTAATCTGCTTTTTCATATTGTGATCTTTGAACCACATCTACTGCTAAACCATCTTTTGTTTTCTTTAATAAACGCTTTAAATCTTTTAGGTTGGCGTACTCCAAATAAATTTTTCCGTTTTCAACCTTTAAACCTTTTTGTAAAACATCGTAGTTTTTCCATTTCTCACAAGATTTACAAGATTTGGCATCGGGAGTTAATAATTTTTTAGACTTTGTATTAAAAGGTACTGCTAATTCTTTTTTCATTTTAGCACCTGTATTAAAACTGTCGTAACCACCAAACACTGCGGTTGCAACTATTTTTTTACCATCCTTCTGCATCACACATTTTATCCCAATGAGCATGTATTGAGGCTTCAATAAAATCTCTTTATCTTTTTTGTTATTTTCCCAACGCGTCCAAATTACTTTAGCAACTTCGGCTGTTTTATAATTATCTCGTCCTTTACTTACTGGAGATAACATGGTTACTTCCTCACCTTTTTGGGTACCACCCGCTTTTACTAAATTCTTTTTCACTTTTTCAGGATCAACTTTGGCAACACCTGCTTTAGCAAACTTATTACAGTCAATAGCCGCTGCATCAATTAATACTTGATTAACTTCAAAAGTATCTAGGCCATTTTTAAGTCGGAATTTGTTTAATTCTCTAACTAAAATGGTAGGCAAATCGTCAATATTAAAATTTTCCTGGGCTTGAGCTACAGTTATGGAAAATAGAATAACAAAAGAAAATAGTAGTCTTCTCATAGTGGGATGTTTAGTGTTTTAACAAATATTGTAAAAAGCTTTAACAAGTGCATTTAAGAGTATTCACAAACTATTAACAAATAGCAATTTCTTCGAAAATTCTACCAATTTAAACATCTCAATCACTATATTCGTAACTGATTATTGTACTAATTAAGATGAAGAAAATATTAATTGCCAACCGAGGAGAAATTGCTTTACGCGTGATGCGTAGTGCTAAAGAAATGGGTATTAAAACCGTTGCTATTTATAGCGAAGCCGATAGAAATGCGCCATTTGTAAATTATGCAGATGAAGCCGTATGCGTTGGTCCGCCACCTAGTGCTCAATCTTATTTACAAGGTGATAAAATTATTGCTATTTGTAAAGAGTTAGGAGTAGATGGTATTCACCCAGGATATGGATTTCTATCTGAGAATGCTGATTTTGTGCGAAAAGTACAAAAAGCAGGAATTACCTTCATAGGACCAAGCGCAGACGCTATGGATATGATGGGAGATAAATTAAGCGCTAAAGCTACCGCTAAAAAATATAAAGTGCCAATGATTCCGGGATCAGAAGGTGCTATCAGCGATTTAGCCGAAGCCACTAAACTAGCTAAGGAAATTGGATTTCCTTTATTAATTAAAGCATCTGCTGGTGGTGGTGGAAAAGGAATGCGTTTAGTTGAGAAAGAAAGTGAAGTGGAAGAACAAATGAAAATGGCTATAAGCGAGGCTATTTCTGCTTTTGGAAATGGAGCGGTGTTTATCGAAAAATATGCTTCTGGCCCTCGACATATCGAAATACAATTATTAGCTGATAATCACGGCAACTGTGTATATTTATTTGAACGCGAATGCAGTATTCAACGTCGCCATCAAAAAGTTATTGAGGAAGCTCCTTCAGCGGTGTTGACTCCAGAATTAAGAAAAGCCATGGGTGAATGTGCTGTAAACGTTGCCAAAGCATGTAATTACAGTGGTGCTGGAACAGTTGAGTTTTTGGTAGATGATCAATTAAATTTCTATTTCTTAGAAATGAATACGCGTTTACAAGTAGAACATCCCGTTTCAGAAATGATTACAGGATTGGATTTAGTAAAAGAACAAATTAAAGTAGCGCGTGGAGAAAAATTATCTTTTACACAAGATGATTTAAAAATAAACGGACATGCCATTGAAGTGCGAGTATGTGCCGAAGACCCAACTAATAATTTTTTACCAGATATTGGCACTTTAAAAACATACCGTGTACCAACTGGTCCTGGTGTGCGTGTAGATGATTCGTTTACTGAAGGAATGGATATTCCTATTTATTATGATCCAATGATTGCTAAATTAATTGTTCATGGTAAAGATAGAACAGAAGCGATTGAGAAAATGTTACGCGCTATTCAAGATTACCAAATTACAGGTGTAGAAACAACCTTACCTTTTTGTGCCTTTGTATTAAAGCATGAAGCTTTTGTAAGCGGTAAGTTTGATACTGGTTTTATTCCAAAATATTTTAAACCTGAAATGTTAAATAAATCTAATTCAAACGAAGAAGAAGTAGCCTCTATTTTTGGAGCGTTTATGGCATCTAATTTGAATAGCAAAGCCCAAGAGCAAAGTAACAGTTCTGGTCCGAAATCTAAATGGCGATTAAACCGCGTTTAATTTTAAAGGTAACCGAAGGGTTACCTTTTTCGTTTAAGGGATTAACAGAATATGAATCAACTCATCATATCTAAATTTAAACTAACAATCCTATTTAGTTGTTTGTTGGTTCAATTTTATGCTCAAACTAGTGATGATGTGATTGCCCCAGCAGATAAACCAAAAGTAGTTTATAAAGTTTGGGCCGAAGTAATTAATGGAGATACCGTTCCTAGTATTCGTTTAAACGACATTTGGATATACGCCGATTATCCCTACAAAAACAAGAAACAATATGAATCATGGAATCGAACCAAATATAATGTGAAAAAGGTTTATCCGTATGCAATTTTGGCGGCAGCTAAATTAAAAGAATACAATCGGATTCTAGAAAAAATGCCAAATGAAAAAACAAGGAATGCTTACATGAAAACGGTAGAAAAAGAATTAAAAGCAGAATTTGAAGAACCATTGAAGGATTTAAGCATGACTCAAGGTCGAATTTTATTAAAACTCATCGATCGAGAAACTGGCAACACAAGCTATGAATTAGTAAAAGATTTAAGAGGCGGTTTTCAAGCATTTATGTGGCAAAGTGTGGCTCGCATATTTGGTAGCAACATGAAATCGGAATATGACCCAAATGGGGAAGATATTATGATTGAACGTGCAATAAAATTAGTAGAAGCTGGGCAGTTTTAAGTTTTAAAATAGTACTTTTAATCTCATTATTTATAGTCTTAAATTATGAGCCTAAATCATATCTTCATTTCATTATTTTTAGTTAGTATTTCATTACATTCTTATTCTCAAAATAAAGATAGTATTGTTTTACGCAAACACTTTGACTATTATTTGACTCAAAGTAATTGTTATAAAAACTTAGAGTTCCTTTCCACTAAAATAGAAAGTCGCTTAAGCGGTTCCCCTGGAGCAGCCAAGGCGGTAACGTGGGCAAAAAAAGCGATGTATGAAGCTGGTGCTGATACTGTTTATTTGCAACCTTGCATGGTACCTCATTGGGTAAGAGGTGAAAAAGAAACTTGTACATCTATCAATTCAAAAACAAAAAAACAAACTAACTATAACATTTGTGCCTTAGGCAATTCGGTTGGGACTAATAAAACAGGCTTAAATGCACCTGTCATTATCGTTAATAGTTATGCTCAACTCGATTCTTTGGGAGAAAAAAACATCAAAGGTAAAATTGTGTTTTATAATGTATACTTTGACCATAAACATTTAAGCACTGGCACTTGTTATGGAGAAACTGTTACTTACCGCTATTCGGGCCCCAGTAAAGCCGCTAAGTATGGCGCCATTGCAACCATCGTTCGCAGCATGAGTTCTATTAACAATAATTTTCCACACACAGGAGTAATGGGCTACGATACGGTTTTGATAAAAAACAAAATACCTGCTTGTGCTATTAGCTTCAGCGGTGCTGATAAATTACTAGAAGAATTAAAAGCTAATCCCGCTTTGACTCTTCAATTAAAAATGAATTGCCAAATGCTAGCAAAAGAATTATCATATAATGTAGTTGGAGAAATTAAAGGCTCTGAAAAACCAAATGAAATTATTATGGCAGGCGGCCATTTAGATGCTTGGGATAACGGACAAGGTGCGCATGACGATGGCGCTGGTGTGGTGCAAGCTATGGAAGTTTTAGCGATGTATAAAAAACAAAATATCAAACCAAAACATACCATACGTGCGGTTGCATTTATGAATGAAGAAAACGGTGGTGCTGGTGGCAAAGCCTATTTTGAAGATACCAAAAAAAATAATTTAAAACACATTGCTGCTTTAGAAAGCGATGCTGGTGGATTTTCGCCAAGAGGCATTGCTATTGATACAACCATGGGGGCTTATAAAAAAGTATTAAGCTGGAAATCGTTACTAGATCCATATTTTGTTCAATACATTAAAATTGGAGGTCACGGGGCTGATATAGGTTATTTAGCAGATATAGGAGTTCCTTTAATGGGCTTTGAACCTGATGGACAAAAATATTTTGATTATCACCATACAGCAGATGACACCTTTGATAAAATAAATAAACGCGAATTAGAATTAAGTGCTGGAGTAATAGGCTCCTTAATTTATTTAATAGACACTAAAGGCTGGTAATATAAATACATAAAAAATAGTAAAATAAATTAAACCACATAGAACATAGAAAAGAAATAACAACAGTATAAGATAGAAAACTTTGTTTTAAACATAGGGCGCTATTGTTAAAAGCGTAGCTTCTATAACAAACTAATAATCAATAAAACAAACTATGTTTCTATGTGGTTAAAACAAGTAACTCATACTCTGATATTATTTCTAGAATAAAAAAATGAAAATCCCTCAAAAAATACTTAACACATCTGTTCTTGTTTTCGTTATTGCGTTTACGGCACTTTGCGCATTTCAAATTAAAAAATTAAAATTCAATTACGATTTCGAAGCTTTCTTTCCAAACGAAGACGATGAACTAGGCGTTTATGAAACACACCGCAATCGCTTTGAATGGGATAATGAATTTGTATTATTAGGAATTGAAAATAAAAAAGGAATCTTTCAAAAAGATTTTCTAGAAAAAATAGAAAAACTATCTAACGAGTTAAAAGATATCCCTCATACGGATAGAATTATTTCTCCCACTACCATCAAAAACATTTCGTTAAGTGGATTAGCTCCAGTTCAAAAAAGATTATTACACATAGATGATCCATCTTTATACAAAGATGACAGTATTGCCATTTATAGCACACC
>SYEI01000343.1 GCA_005800865.1 Bacteroidota bacterium
AAACAAAATATTAGACAGTCTTACTGAATCAAATTCATCAGCTAAAATTTGAGCATTGGTATTAGTTAAATTAGCATTAGCAGCGTATAAATTTTCATCAAATGGTAACACTTTTTGGTTATCACCTCTTGCAAAACGTAAAGCTCTGTAACTTAAAATACGCTCCGTATCGATAATGTGATTAATTACTTGTTTTACAGTCCATTTTCCATCATCATAAAAATAATTCAATTTTTGACGAGGAATATCTTCAATAAAATCTAACACCATTTGATGGTTTGCCTTTAAGGCTGAAATAATATCTCCTTCTGGAACAAGGTCGATATATTGAGAGAAATAAGGTATATGATCTTTTGCTAATGGTCTCATTTTATTTGTCTATCAATGTTACTCTATCTTTTTTATCTGTTTCTGCCCACTCTACTTTTACGTTTTGTGTTTCTATCGAATCAATTACTAACCCAATATATTTTGCTTGAATTGGAACATGGCGACTAAATCTTCTATCAACCAGCACCAATAACTCTACATCATTTGGTCGTCCAAATGCTAACATAGCATCTAAACCTGCTCTGATGGTTCTTCCAGTAAACAATACATCATCTACTAAAATCACATTTTTATCTTCAATGATAAAATCAATATTAGTGCGATTAGGAATTAGTTCTTTTTTACGGAAATCATCACGGTAAAAAGTAGTGTCTAAATCGCCACAATTAATTTTTTTCTTTAAAATACCTTCTAATAATTTTTGGATACGGTGTGCCAAGTAAATGCCACGAGGCTGTAAACCAATGATAACTGTATTACTAAAATCGTTGTGAACTTCTATTAATTGATAGCAAAGGCGAGTAAGAGTAACTTCTAATTGTTTATTTTCTAATAAAACTCTTGGCTTCACAGGTTTAATTTTTTAAAAGTAGCAATTTTCTTAATACAAAAGAGTAGATTACATAAAAATAGTTTGAGTTCTATCTGGTCCGATAGATACAATAGTGATAGGCACTTCTACTAATTTCTCAATATATTTTACGTAATCAATTAATGTTTGAGGTAAAGTATCTTTAGAAGTCATTTTAGTTAAATCTTCAGCCCACCCTTTTACTGTTACATAAACTGGAGTTACATCTGCTGGATCAATGCTAAATGGCAAATAATCAATTTTTTCGCCTTTGTGCATATAATGCGTGCAAACCTCTAACGTATCAAAGTCAGATAATACATCTGCTTTCATCATCATAAGTTCTGTTACACCATTAATGGCGATTGCGTATTTTAAAGCAGGAATATCTAACCATCCACAACGACGAGCACGGCCTGTAGTAGCTCCAAACTCACGTCCAATTTGGCGTATCTTCTCTCCTACTTCATTATCTAATTCGGTTGGAAAAGGACCGCTACCAACACGAGTACAGTATGCTTTAAAAATACCAATCACGTTTCCGATGCGATTTGGAGCAATACCTAAACCATTACAAGCACCAGCACAAATAGTATTTGAAGAGGTAACAAATGGATAAGAACCAAAATCAATATCTAATAAAGAACCTTGAGCACCTTCGGCTAATATTTTTTGGCCCTTTTTAATTGCATCATTGATGAAATGCTCTGTATCAATAAATTTTAATCTCTTTAATTCTTCAATAGCAGAAAACCAAGCTGGCTCTAATTCAGCCAAATTATATTCAAACTTATGAAACTCTAACAATTGCTTATGTTTTTCAACTAAAGCATCGTATTTAGCTTTAAAATTAGGGCTTTCGATATCACCAATACGTAAACCATTACGTCCAGTTTTATCCATATACGTTGGTCCAATACCTTTTAAAGTAGAACCGATTTTATCTTTTCCTTTTGCAGCCTCGCTAGCAGCATCTAATAAACGGTGAGTTGGTAAAATTAAATGGGCACGTTTACTAATTACCAATTTTGAGCTAAAATCAACTCCTAAAGCAGTTAGTGCGTCAATTTCTTTTTTGAAAATTACAGGGTCAATTACAACACCATTACCAATAACATTTAAGGCAGTTGGGTGAAAAATACCACTTGGAATTGTATGTAAAACGTGTTTTATTCCGTTAAACTCTAATGTATGACCTGCATTTGGGCCACCCTGAAAACGAGCAATAATGTCGTATTTAGGAGTTAAAACATCTACAATTTTTCCTTTTCCTTCATCGCCCCATTGTAGGCCAAGTAATACATCTGCTTTGATCATAAATAAATTGTTACGGGTTGTTTTTATTAAGCCTTCAAATTTACTATTATCATGTAAAGTTGAGCCAATAACAAATTAACAATTCATGGATTTTTGAACAAAATGGGGAGAAAAAATAAAATTAAATCTCAATTTGCAAACCATCATAAGCCAACTCTATAAAAGACGGCAATTCTTTTGAGACGTCTTCGTGCAAACCTAATTGATGCGAAATATGAGTGAAATAAGCTTTTTCTGGTTTTAACTCATTCATTAAATCGATGGCCTGTTGAAAGGTGTAATGAGACACATGTTCTTCTCTACGAAGCGCATTGATGACAATAATTTTTGAGCCTTTTATCTTTTGTTTTTCCTCTTCCGAAATATAATTAGCATCTGTAATATAGGTGAAATCGTTTATTCTGTATGCTTTTACAGGCAAACGATAATGAATCACATCAATAGGTAATAATTCAATATCATTAATTTTGAGAGGTTTATCATTTACTGTAAATACATCTATCTCGGGAATACCTGGATATTTATCTTCTGCAAAAATGTATGCAAATTCTCTTTTCAACGCTTCCTGAACACGCTCAGTAGCATAGACAGGCATTCGCATTTTATTGAAATAATTAAAGGCTTTTACTTCATCTAAACCTGCAATATGATCTTTATGCTCATGAGTAAAAACAACGGCATCCAAGGTTTTTATTTTTTGTCGAAGCATTTGTTGTCTAAAATCAGGACCCGAATCAATCACCACCTTAGTAGTATCACTTTCAATTAAAATAGAAGTTCTTAATCTGTTATCTTTAGGGTTTTGAGAACAACATACCGAACATTCGCAACAAATAATTGGAACGCCTTGTGATGTGCCAGTGCCTAAAAATGTTACCTTCATTTTAACTGATTTCTTAAAATTTCAAAATAAACATCTTTATTAAGTAATCCAATAACTAAGGTAAACAGCACTCCAAAAATAGCGCCCCAAAAATGTGCTTCATGACCAATTTTATCAACCGATTCATAACCCGTATTTCTTCTACTTAAGTAATAACTAATAGCTAAGTACAACACACCAAAAATCCAAGCTGGCATAGGAATAAAAAAGAATCCTAACTCTGTTAAAGGTAAACAAGTAATATAACTAAATATCAAAGCATTAACAGCACCGCTGGCACCTAATGAAGAATAATATTTATTGTCTTTATTTTTAAAGTATTCAGAAATAGAAGATGCATAAATAGCACCAGTATACATCACAATATATAAAGCCATTCCCATTTTCTTGTCTGGTTCACCATCATGGGATAATAATGCAGGAAAAACTTGCTCTTCCACAACACGCCCAAACATCCATAAAGCATACATATTAAATGCTAGGTGCAGATAATCACCATGCAAAAAGGCATGTGATAAAAATCGATAATGTTGGTTGCCTTGATGAATTGAAAAGGGATGAAAAATATATTTATACTTTATCTCAGGCTTATCCATAGCATATAAAGAGAAAGCAACTGTCAAAAAAATTATAGCGTATGTGATCATTTTTAGTAGCTAGTAAAAAGTGGTTAGTGTCTAATAATTTATTTTATAGTTGTTTTACGCTCCATGCTTCTGGTTTAGCATCAAATAATATTTTTGTTTTTGCCCAAACTCCTTCAAATAATTCTGATTGACGATAAGCTTCTAAATACTTTGACTCTTCCCAAATACTGAAGGTAAAGAAAATAGTTGGGTTATTAATATCCTGTAACAATTCAACATGTTTACAACCTTCCATGGCAGCAATTAAATCTTTACTTGCATTAAAAATATCTTTAAAACGTTCAATACAATCCGATTTAAACGTCATTTTTACAAATCTCTTAATCATAAATTTCAACTATAATTCTATCAATTTTATACTTACTTAATACCGATTTTTTAATGGCTAATTTATTGGCCGCTTGCCCTAATAAAGCTATTTCTAATAAATCCATCGAATTAAAAAAACATACTACATCTCCAATTTTTACATCGTCGTAAGTATTGTAAATTTTAGTTACATCACCCGATGGTAAAGCAATAGAGAAACGTTTATTTCCAACATTTTTCTCAAATTCTTGTCTTGTAATGGTTGTAATTAAGTTCCCAAAACTATCTTCGTACAAGACAGAACCTTGTAAATTACTTGGTGTTGAAAAACTCTCAAAAGCGTATAATTTACAATAGTCTTGTGTTTCTGAACTAAATTCCTCTATTGGAACATTATTAATTAGCTTATTAGCAATTTCCGTAAACACATCTCTTAAAAAAAAAGAATGTTGTTTTTCACTATCAAAATATAATTGGTAAACAGGCTCATTAAACGTTTTATCAATTAAGGTTAAAACGCAATTATCAGGGCAAATGATAAATTGACCTTTATATTTAGTGAGCAAATAACGTGTATTATCAATATTTAAGTTCTTAATTGTATCGGTAGAGTTTAAAAACTTAATGGCAAATAAATGAATGGTATTTTCAGGAAAATAAGGCAAAGCACTCTTTAAAGCAAAAGCGCCTTCGTTATGTGCATGTGAATTAACATCGCAAGCTAAATCAACAATATGAGCATTAGGTTGTTTAGAATATAATACGCCTTTAACCATTGCCAAGTATGGGTCGCGGTAACCCAAATCTGTAGTAATGGTAATTATTGACATATTGAAAACTTTTAATAGTATTCTCAAAAGTAAATAATATTTTAGGCTTACTTTTAGGTTATAAACTATTTGATTAACACGATTATTAACATAAATTTATTGGAACTTGATAGAAAAAGTAATTACCCTTGATAGCGTTGAACCTGTTGAAATATATGGCGTAAACGACGTTAAACTCAACGTTATAAAAAAATACTTCCCAAAACTTAAACTTATCGCCAGAGGCTATTCCATCAAAGCATTAGGAGACGAAGCTGAAATAGCCTTCTTTGAGAAGAAGCTTACGATGATGGTAGATTATTACCATAAAAATGGCTTACTCACCGATACGGTTATTGAGCGATTATTGGGGCAAACAGGGGATAATTTATTGCACGCAAAAGAAGAGGCCACTGGTTCTGACATTATTGTATTTGGGAATAGTGGCTTAGTTATTAAAGCACGAACCGACAATCAACGTAAAATGATGCAATCGGTAAATACCAACGATATGATATTTGCTGTTGGTCCAGCTGGAACTGGAAAAACCTATACAGCGGTTGCTTTGGCGGTGAGAGCTTTAAAAAATAAAGAGGTAAAACGTATTATTCTAACTCGTCCGGCCGTGGAAGCTGGAGAAAATTTAGGCTTTTTGCCAGGTGATTTAAAAGAAAAATTAGATCCATATATGCAGCCATTGTACGATGCCTTGTATGACATGATTCCTTTGGATAAATTAAATCAATACATTGAAGCGAAAATTATTCAGATTGCACCCTTAGCCTTTATGCGCGGACGAACTTTGGATAATGCATTCGTCATATTAGATGAAGCACAAAACACGACTGAAAGCCAGATGAAAATGTTTTTGACACGTATGGGAGCAAACGCCAAATTCATTATTAATGGCGATATGACTCAAATTGATTTACCTCGTCATCAAACTTCTGGTTTAGCACAAGCCGTTCGATTATTAAAGAATACAAATGGCATTGAAATTATAGAACTAACTACCGTTGATGTTATTAGACATCGCTTAGTGAAAGCTATAATTGAAAAATACGAGGGAGACGCTATAAAGAAATAGGATTATGAAAGTAAGCGAAGCACAAAAAACAGTAGATGACTGGATTAAACAATACGGCGTTAAATACTTTAGCGAATTAACCAATATGGCTATGCTTACTGAAGAAGTTGGTGAGGTAGCTCGTATTATCGCTCGCCGATATGGAGAACAAAGCGAGAAAGAATCGGACAAAAATAAAGACTTAGGTGATGAACTAGCTGATGTGCTATTTGTATTAATATGTTTAGCCAACCAAACTGGCATAGATTTGGAAGAGGCATTAAAGAGAAATCTTGATAAAAAAACAAATCGAGATTCGGAACGACATATTAATAATGATAAACTAAAATCCTAGCCTTGTACAAACTGCTCTTCATATTATTTCTTTCTATTTTTTTCAATCCTTTATTCT
>SYEI01000344.1 GCA_005800865.1 Bacteroidota bacterium
ACTAACAAAAAACAAATTATTTGATTCTTCATAAGGATAGTAAAAGCTGTTAATAATTTTGATTAATTAATACAATAATAAGTAAAAATATAGTAAATTTGCTACTCGTTCTTTAACACACTTATTAAGAAAAGCTGAGGGAAACGCCCGATGATGCTTTACCAACCCTTACAAAACAAGAGGTACGAGTTTGGAATTACGACTTAAAAATCGCAATTCGTAAATCGCAACTCCAAAATTGTAAAGAAGGTGGGAATTCGTCACGCATTTGCGTGAAAAATAAGTCGGAATACATTAGTAAAAAAATAAAATATTATAAAACACTAATCCCTTCTGACTATAAAACAGAAGGGATTTTTTATTGCATAAATTATATGAACACAATACAACAAGAATTAGAAAAAAGAGTATTAGTAATTGATGGTGCCATGGGCTCTATGATTCAACAATACAAACTAGAGGAAAAAGATTTTAGAGGAAAACGATTTGCAGATTGGCCAAAAGATTTACAAGGAAATAACGACTTGTTGTCTATTACCCAACCACAAATTATAAAAACCATTCATAAAGAATATTTAAAAGCTGGCGCTGATATTATTGAAACTAATACCTTCAGTGCTACAACTATTGCTATGGCTGATTACGACATGCAAAGTTTAGCTTATGAATTAAATTATGAATCTGCTAAAGTAGCTAAGGAAGCCATTAAAGAATTTTATGCAGAGTTCCCTGAATTTGCAGGTGTTCCAAAATTTGTAGCTGGTGCCTTAGGGCCAACTAACCGAACTTTATCATTATCACCCAATGTTAACGACCCAGGTTTTAGAGCAATTACCTTTGATGAATTAGTAACAGCCTATACTGAACAGGTAAAAGGACTAATTGAAGGTGGCGCTGATTTGTTACTAGTAGAAACAATTTTTGATACCCTAAACGCTAAGGCAGCATTATACGCCATTCAAAATTATTGTCAATCCATTGATAGAAAAATGCCAGTGATGGTTTCTGGAACAATTACAGATGCAAGTGGAAGAACTTTATCTGGACAAACAACAGAAGCATTTTTAAATTCTGTTTCTCATGTCGATTTATTAAGCGTTGGTTTAAATTGTGCCCTAGGTGCTAAAGATATGCGTCCCTATTTAGAAGAACTTTCTAATAAAGCGCCTTTTTACGTAAGTGCTTATCCAAACGCTGGTTTACCAAATCAGTTTGGAGAGTACGATCAGGATGCTCACGAAATGGGACATCAAATAGAAGATTTTTTAAAAGCAGGATTTTTAAATATAGTTGGTGGTTGCTGTGGTACAACACCTTCGCACATTAAACGTATTGCCGAACTAGCAAAAGAATCAGCTCCTCGTAAAAAACCTGCTGCTGATCATTTAATGCACTTAAGCGGATTAGAACCTTTTACCTTAACTCCAGAAAGTAATTTCATGAACGTTGGAGAAAGAACAAACGTTACTGGTTCTAAAAAATTCTTACGCTTAATTAAAGAAGGAAATTTTGAAGAAGCTTTATCTATTGCCCGTGAACAAGTGGAAGGCGGCGCACAAGTCATTGATGTAAACATGGATGAAGGTATGTTAGATAGCGAACAAGCAATGACAACTTTCTTAAATTTAATTGCATCAGAGCCTGATATTTCACGGGTTCCAATTATGATTGACTCTAGTAAATGGAGCGTTATTGAAGCGGGATTAAAATGTGTGCAAGGAAAAGCAATTGTAAACTCTATCTCTTTAAAAGAAGGTGAAGAAAAATTCATTGAACAAGCTTTAAAAATAAAACAATATGGCGCTGCTGTTATTGTGATGGCTTTTGATGAAGTTGGACAAGCTGATACATTAGAGCGTAGAAAAGAAATTTGCAAACGTGCTTATGATGTGTTGGTTGATAAAGTTAAGTTTCCACCACAAGATATTATTTTTGACCCTAACATTTTTCCTGTAGCAACAGGAATGGAAGAACATCGTTTAAACGCCTTAGATTTTTTCAATTCAACCAAATGGATTAAAGAAAATCTTCCTTATGCCAAAGTTAGTGGTGGTGTAAGTAACGTATCTTTTTCCTTCCGTGGTAACGACCATGTGCGTGAAGCTATTCACGGTGCATTTTTATACCATGCTGTAAAAAACGGAATGGATATGGGAATTGTAAATCCTGCGCAATTACAAGTATATGATGATATTGATAAAACATTATTAGAATTAGTAGAAGATGTTTTATTAAATAGAAGAGATGATGCTACAGAGCGCTTGGTTGACCATGCCGAATCCTTAAAAGGAATTACAAAAGAAAAAACAGAGAAAGATGAAGCATGGAGAAAAGGAACGGTTGAAGAACGATTAAGTCATGCATTAGTAAAAGGTATTGTTGAATACATTGATGCTGATACCGAAGAAGCTCGTTTAAAATTAGGCAGACCTTTACACGTTATTGAAGGCCCGTTAATGGATGGAATGAATATTGTTGGTGATTTATTTGGACAAGGGAAAATGTTTTTACCTCAAGTAGTAAAGAGTGCGCGTGTTATGAAAAAAGCGGTAGCCTATCTTGAACCTTATTTGTTACAAGAAAAAGCGGACAATGCCAAAGCGGGTATTGTTGGAGATGGCAGAACCAATGCAGGTAAAATTTTAATGGCAACTGTAAAAGGTGATGTTCACGATATTGGAAAAAACATTGTAGGAGTTGTATTAGCTTGCAACAACTACGAAATTATTGATATTGGTGTTATGGTAAGCTGTGATAAAATTTTGGAAGAAGCGAAAAAACACAACGTTGATATTATTGGATTAAGCGGACTAATTACGCCATCATTAGATGAAATGGTTCACGTAGCCAAAGAAATGGAGCGTTTAAAATTTACAACACCTCTATTAATTGGCGGCGCTACAACTTCTAAAGTACATACAGCTGTTAAGATTGCTCAAAATTATTCAGGACCTGTAGTACATGTAAACGATGCAAGTAAGTCTGTTCCTGTGGCAAGTAGTTTAATTTCTAACGAATTACGCGATGCTTTTATGGCGGATGTGAATAATGATTATGCGCGTGTTCGCGAACAAAATAAAAATGCACAGTCACAAAATAAATTTATTTCGATGGCAGAAGCTCGTCAGAATAAATTCCCAATTGATTGGAACAAAACAGAAATTGTAAAACCAACGTTTACAGGAATTAAAGTATTTGACAATTATGATTTAAAGGAGATTGTTGAATATATTGACTGGACGCCATTTTTCATCTCTTGGGAAATGAAAGGATCATATCCAAAAATTTTAAAAGATCCAACTCGTGGTGCTGAAGCCACTAAATTATTTAACGATGCGCAAGCAATGCTTACTAAAATAATTTCAGAGAAATGGTTAACAGCCAAAGCAGTGATTGGCATTTTTCCTGCTAATACAGTTAACGACGATGATACTGAAGTGTATGATCAACAAGGAAATAAATTGGATACTTTCTACTCTATCCGTCAGCAAAGTAAAAAACCAGCTGGCCAATATAATGTAGCGCTATCTGATTTCATTAAACCTGTCACGCTGAGCGGAGTCGAAGCGCATTCTAAAAACACAGATTACCTTGGCGCTTTTGCATTAAGTACAGGATTTGGGATAGATTCTCATGTAGCTCGTTTTGAAGCTGACCATGATGATTATAGCGCTATTATGTTAAAAGCATTGGCAGATAGATTAGCAGAAGCCTTTGCCGAATTAATGCATAAAAAAGTTCGCAAAGAATATTGGGGCTATGCAAAAACCGAAAATTTCCTAAATGAAGATTTAATAAAAGAAGAATATGCTGGTATTCGTCCGGCCCCTGGCTACCCTGCACAACCAGATCACACTGAGAAAAACACCATTTGGAAATTACTAGATGTTGAGAAAAACACAGGAATAATTTTAACTGAAAGTTTAGCAATGGTTCCAACGGCTGCAGTAAGTGGTTTATACTTTTCACACCCTCAATCTCATTATTTTGGCGTAGGTAAAATAACCAAAGAACAAGTAGAAGATTACGCAAAACGAAAAAACATGAAATTTTCAGTAATTGAACGTTGGTTAGGAAGTGTTTTAGCATATTAATTTTATAAAATGACTGTTCAATTTTTAGTAAAAGAATTAAATTTATTGCCTCATCCCGAAGGTGGTTACTACAAAGAAACTTATCGTTCGGAAGGAAAAATACCTCATGCCTTCTTATCTCCTGAGTTTTCTGGTGATAGAAATATGGCAACAGGAATTTATTTTTTAATTGAAAAAGGAAATTTTTCGGCACTACACAAGATTAAAAGCGACGAAACTTGGCATTTTTATTATGGAGATGCGCTGGAAGTGATTGAAATTGATTCAAATGGAAATCTTAATATGACTCAAATTGGTTCAAATCTTTCAAAAGGAGAAAGCTTTCAATAT
>SYEI01000345.1 GCA_005800865.1 Bacteroidota bacterium
ATAAATGGAATTTTAGATATATTTTGTTTGTAGCTATTATTAATTTCTAAAGTATAATCATTTTGATTAGAGCCTTGAGCAACATAGTTAGCTTTTATAAATCCTGTATATTTATTTTTACTCACGTATAAACCAGCATTTACAATATGATTCATAAATGTAGAATCTAAATATTGATACACTTGATTAATTTCGTTTTTATAACCAATCTTTAATTTAGTATTGATAGGATTAATCTTTAAGGTATAATTTAATCCGTTATTAATGGTTCGCCAATGAGTTGAATCTTTTGTAGAAACAGTATCTAAATAAAACACCTTATAAAAGGACTCTTCACCACTGTTAACATCAGCAAACTTCGAATAATTACCAGAATAATTAAATTGATAGTCTATAAAATGAGAAAGTACCGAAGAACTATCTTCGTTTTTATTTAACCTAAACCAAGGATTAAAATCAAAAGTGGTATTTCTTAATTCGCGTTTAGCATATTTCAAGTTAACCGGGAGTAAAAACTTATTAATGGAAACGTTTTCTAAAAACAAGGTATCATTTGATATACCTCCATTTTCCTGATGTTTTACTTTATTATATAATACATAAGCATAATAGCCTACTCTATTGTTTTTTGAACTATAATTAGATGTTGTGTAAAAATTATTAGTAAAGCTTTGCTGAGATTGATAAAAACCAATGCCACTATAACGATTAAAACCCAAGGTAATATTTAATTTATTTTTAAAGGTGTTTGAAAACAACAATTTAAAGGCTTGTTCTTGCTTACTTCCGGCAATTCCTGTTAAACTAGCATAAGGCCCTTTTGTTTGATAATACTTTACATCATCAGCACTAATCATATCATTTTGATAAGGTGCTGTAAATAAATTAAAACCAAGTGCTTTAGATTGATAATTAATATACAAAGGAGCAGATGGCATTCCTAAATGACCGTTCGTATTTCTTGGAAAATAATTCTGAAAATTAGTAATGCTCGTATCAATTTTAGAATACAAAAACTGTTGCAAATTGTTTTTATCTGCATGAGTCAATGTATTAATAAAACTACTATCTGTTGGATAATTTACCTGTGATGTTAATGAATAAGATACAAACCATAAGCATAGTAATAATTTACTACAAAAAGTATGTTTATGTTTACTCATTAAACCCAGAAAGTGAAAACTTAAAATTTATCGAAGAAATGCTCTTCTACGTCAAAGGTAGATTTAATTCCGACTTGCTTATAATCTGTCTCCAACCATTTTGAAGCTGTTTGACGCCCACGTTCTTTTAAACTTAATAAAAAGTCCCAAGAGGTGTTCATTTTACTGCTATAGCTCAATTGACTTAATGCATCATATCCAGAAATGGTGTGTACAAAAATCTCTCTATTAGCTTTATCATCAGTTTTTAAAATTCCATTCCTCAACAATTCGTTTCGATAGTGAATTAACTTCATTTCGTTTATTAAACTACTATTAAATGAAATTTCGTTTACTCGATCAGCAATATCTCTTGCAGAAGTAGGCACTGAACCTATATTAATAGAATTAATTTTAATTAAAACAATATCATGCAAATTTGTATTGGTAATTAAAGGGAAAATTGGAGGATTACCCATGTAACCACCATCCCAATAATATTCGCCATCTATTTGCACCGCTTGAAATAATTGCGGCAAGCAAGCTGACGCTAAAACTGTATCTACTGTGATATCTTTATTACCAAAAATTTTAGCTCTATTGGTTTTAACATTAGTAGCACAGATAAACAGCTTCTTTTTGTTATACATGTGCAACTCTTTAAAATCAATCAAATCCGTTAAAATATCACGTAAAGGATTATAATTTAAAGGGTTAAAATTATAAGGCGACATGTACTGAGTCATGTTATTAAACAACATATACCCCGGAGAATTATGAATATCTCCATCGCTAAATAATTTATCGAAAGTACTAGGTTGAAAAAAACTACCAGCCTGTGCAACCTTACGCCACAAGGTTTCTAATAATTCTTTTGCTTTTTTTGGTCCACCAACATGCAAACCATAAGCGCAAACAACTGCGTTTACAGCGCCAGCACTGGTACCACACATAGCATCTGCCACAATGTGTTCAGCTTCCAATAATCTATCTAAAACACCCCAAGTAAATGCGCCATGCGCGCCTCCACCTTGTAAGGCAATACCAACTTTTTTAATTTCTGTAGAGCTACTCATTTAATTGAATACTATTTATAAATGTTAAACCAATTTAGCATATCAATAGACTACCAAATATAGCTAAATAATTGAACTAAGAAAATAAATTAAGACGAGTATTAACAATCATTAGATTAATAATCCCTTGATGGGGCTACAAATTCTCCTTCACAAACTTTAGCATCTTGTTATATAGGTGGGTTCTAGTATAACCACCATAAATACCATGATTTTTGTTAGGATATGTCATGAAATCAAAAGTTTTGTTGTTTTTAACTAAAGCATTAGCCAATTCCATCGAATTTTGATAATGCACATTATCATCGCCACTTCCATGAATTAATAAAAATTTCCCTTTCATTTGCTTAGTGAAATTTACAGGCGAATTATCTTCGTAACCACTTTTATTATCTTGCGGCTTGCGTAAAAAACGTTCGGTATAAATATTATCGTACCATTTCCAATTAGTTACTGGAGCTACCGCGATTGTTGATTTAAAATAATCTGCTCCTTTAGTAATTAATAAAGATGCCATATAACCACCATAACTCCAACCTTGGAAACCAATACGTGTTTTATCAACATAAGGCAATGCTCCTAAATATTTTGCGGCATCAATTTGATCCAAAGTCTCTAATTTACCTAATTGCAAATACGTGCAGTGTTTAAATTCACGTCCGCGACCTAAAGTTCCTCTACCATCCACACAAACCACCATATAACCTTCTTGATTTAATAAGGAATGCCACCAAAAATCAAAGGTTTCCCAGGCATTATTACATTCGTTTGAACCTGGACCATTATAGGCAAACATATAAACAGGGTATTTTTTAGTGGCATCAAAGTTTTTAGGTTTCATCATCCAGCCATTTAATTCTACGCCATCTGTATTTTTAAACGTAAAAAATTCTTTAGTCGAAAGAGAATATTCTTTCATTTTTGCTTTTAAAGCCGAGTTATCTTCTAATACTTTGATTAGTTTTCCATCTGCACTGTGTAATTCGTAAACTGGTGGCGTATTAGCATTTGAATAAGAACTTACATAGTATTTTAATCCTGTACTAAAATCAGCGCTTGATGTGCCTTGAGCTGTTGATAAGCGTTTTTTAGAAGTCCCATCTAATTTGACACTATAAATATCTCTATTAATTTGGCCTTGTTCAGTAGAAATATAATATAAGGTATTTAATTTTTCATCATAACCATTAAATGAAATTACATCCCAATTTCCTTTCGTAATTTGATTGACTAATTTCCCTGCGTTATCGTAATAGTATAAATGATTGTAATTATCAGCTTCGCTACTCCAAATAAATCCTTTGTTATTAGGAAGGAAAATTAAATCGTCGGTAATATCAATATAAGTTTTAGACTCTTCATTTAAAATAGTTTTTGTTGAACCGTCAGTTGCATTTGCATACATTAATTCTACTTTGTTTTGCAAGCGATTCATACGTTGTAATGACAAGGTATTCTTATCGGTTGTCCATTGAATACGTGGAATATAAATATCTGTTTCCTTACCTATATCTACTGTAGTTGTTTTCTCTGAAGCTAAATCGTAAACATGAACTGACAATACCGAATTATCTTCTCCGGCTTTTGGATATTTAAAGGTTACTTTATCAGGATACAGATTGTTATTGTATTCATCAAATGAATACTCTTTTACTTTGCTTTCATCAAAACGAACAAAAGCTAATTTACTTCCATCCGCATTCCATTCAAAATAATTGGCTTTACTAAATTCCTCTTCATAAACCCAATCTGCCCAGCCATTTTTAATCTCATTATTCTTTCCATCATGAGTTATTTGAATTTCCTTTCCGTTATCAAAATTTTTGATATACAAATTATTAGCACGTACAAAAGCTACTTTATTGCCAACTGGCGAAAATGTGGCAAACATTTGTTTGCCATTATCCGATAAAGGGATTGTTTTTCCTGTTTTAATTTCATACACATAATTTGTTTCAACAGAGGAACGACGGTAAATACCTTCAGATTCTGTTGAAAAAAACAATTTGGTTTCATCTGGACTAAAAGAATAATCGCTGATATTAATGGTTTTATCTCCAACTTTCACATCAGCACCTTTTACTAAAACCGCTACTTTTTTTCCTGATTTCAACTCATATTTTACAATATTATCAAAATCACCTTCTTTTTCAAGATCAGTATAATGTAACCCATCTTTCATGGCATTAAAACCTCCCGCAGAAGCTGGCATAAAAGCATATTTACTCCAAATATCCTCAACAGATATTGTTTTTTGAGCAAAGCAGTTTATAGATACTATCGAAAAAACCGCAACAGAAAGAAAAAAAGACTTCATAAAATGGTGTTTTGTTTATTTAAAGTGCTAAGATAATGATTGCTCCCTATTAACAAACACTATTTTACTCAAACGGTTGCATTGTTAAATAAATGACTAAAATGTTACATGAATTTTTATTAGCTTAGCGTTATATAAACTAAACTATGCAAATTTTCAAAACCATTATCATCGACGACGAAGAAAATAGCCGTAGCAATACTAAAAGTATGTTAGCTAGCTATTGCCCAGAAATAGAAGTAATTGCTGAGGCTTCGAGCGGAATGGAGGGTAAAAAATTAATTCAGGAATTAAAACCTGATGTGGTTTTTTGCGATATTAATATGCCTGGAATGACAGGATTAGAGATGATTGATGGTTTAGTACATCGTGATTTTTGCTTAATATTTTTAACAGCTTACAGCGAGCATGGTATCAATGCTGTAAAAGCTGGCGCTATTGATTATTTATTAAAACCATTGTTATTAAGCGAATTACAAGGAGCTGTAAAAAAAGTGGTAAAACACTACGAACAAAGAGGTGGAACTGCGGCACCAACTGGAAATGATAAAAACTTAGTACTAATTAATCATAGCAAAGGCTTTACGTTAATTGATTATAAAGACATTATTTGGTTGGAAGCATCTGATAATTACACAAATATTTTTTTAAATAACGCTAAAAAAATTGTGGCTTCAAAAACCTTAAAAGAGTTTGAATCTATTTTACCAACTAATGTGTTTTTCCGTATTCACCGTTCTTCTTTAATAAACATTGATTTCATTAAAGAATATTCAAATGCGGAAGGCGGAACTATTATTATGGCAGATGGCACAAGTATTCAAGTATCTAAAGCTCGCTCACAAGAGTTTG
>SYEI01000040.1 GCA_005800865.1 Bacteroidota bacterium
GAAGATTAAACTTTAGAGTCATCTTTGAGTCAAATACTCAAATCTTTTAAATTTTTAATTTATGAAATAGCCATGTTTACCTAAATGCAAATTAAGATAAACTAAACTGGCTATGCCATAAGACCATTAACCAAATTAAATATCAACTTATGAAATCAGTTATTTTTATGTTATGTATCCTATTGATAGGAACAAATAGTGCCTTTTCTCAAAAAGGAGGCCGAGGCCACGGAAAAGGAAATGGCAATGCCAAAAACCAGCGAGGAACGAGAGTTGTTGTTAAAAATCATCCTCGAGGTAATAGAGTTGTTGTAAGAAGTAAATATCGTCCAGCTAAAATAGTGGTGTATCACCCGCATTGGCGCCCAAATTATGGCTATCATCGCCGTTGGGTATATTTCCCACGTCACAATTTTTATTGGGATAATTGGAGACAAGGTTATTACTACCGAAATGGAGCCGTTTGGATTTTTAATACAACGCCACCACCAGTGATTATAAATGTGAATTTGGATAAAGAACCCAATTATGAGCTGAAAGAAGGCGATGATGATGTGGATGATGTATATCAAACTAACGATGATCATTTAAAAGAATTTAAAACAGATAGCATTAAGTAGCTGTTTTTCAGTAAGATATATAGTTTGTTGGTTTGTAAATTAATTTTTGTCATTACACAATAATGTTCTATATTTGCACTCCACTTTTTAGCCTCTGGTTGCACGGTGCAGCGAATGCCAAAAATGATAAATATTAAAAAATAAGAAACAATGAGTTTATTATTAGATTACGTAAAAAAACAATTAGCAGCAGAGGTTGCTCATCCAAAGTTTAAAGCTGGTGATACTATTACAGTTCACTACAAAATTAAAGAGGGTGATAAAGAGCGTATTCAGCAGTTTTCTGGTGTTGTTATTCAACGCAAAAACGAGCCAGCAACGGCATCTTTCACAGTTCGTAAAATTTCAAATGGAGTAGGTGTAGAGCGTATCTTCCCAGTATCATCTCCGTTTATTGATAAAATAGAATTAAACAAACAAGGTATTGTTCGTCGTGCTAAAATTTACTATTTACGTACTCGTACTGGTAAAGCAGCTCGTATCCGCGAGAAAATCCAAAAAAGCACTAAAGTGGCAAAATAAAAAATTATATAGTATTAAAAAACCCTCTCAATATAAAGTTGAGAGGGTTTTTTTATGGAGTTATAGGTTAAGCTGCTCTATGCTAAATTGCCCTTTTAAATAATATTAACTTCTCTTTCCAAATCCACGCCAAACTTAGCTTTTACAGTTTGTAACACATGAGTGGATAAATCATAAATTTCATTTCCTGTTGCTCCTCCATAATTAACTAATACTAAGGCTTGCAATTTATGTACACCAGCATCACCCACGCGATAGCCTTTTAAACCACTTTGTTCAATAAGCCAACCAGCTGCTAATTTGTAATTTGAATTATCTAAAGGATAAGCAACCAAATTAGGGAATTCCTGTTTCAATCTCTCATAAACATCATTTGTTACTTCAGGATTTTTAAAGAAACTACCAGCATTACCAATTTCTTTTGGATTAGGTAATTTGCTGCTTCTAATATTAATAACAGCTTGAGAGATTGCTTTAAGGCTTAAATCAGAAATATTCATCGCATCCAACTCTTGTTTGATAGCGCCATATTCGATATGAAAGGTTGGTGATTTAGATAACTGAAACGTTACGGATGTAATGATGAATTGATTTTTGAATTTTCGTTTAAAAACACTTTCTCTGTAACCAAATTCACATTCTGATTTTGTAAATGTTTTTAATTCGCCAGTTTGAGTATGGATGGCTTCTAATTCATAAAATGTGTCTTTAATTTCTACACCGTAAGCACCAATATTTTGCATGGGACTAGCCCCAGTGCAACCTGGTATTAAAGATAAATTTTCTAAGCCTCCAAAATCTTGCTGAATGCTCCACATCACAAACTCATGCCACACTTCGCCAGCCGCACATTTTACAAAAACTGAATCTGTTGTTTCTTTAACAATCTCAATACCTTTCAAATCATTTTTAATAACCAAAGCATCTACATTTTTGGTGAGTAATAAATTACTTCCTCCTCCTAAAATTAAACGCTCATTGGTTTTGTATTCATTACTTTGTAATAATTCTTGAATATTTTGAATGGATTGAATAGAAGTAAAGAATTTAGCCTCTGCATCAATACCGAAGGTGTTATATGGTTTAAGAGAAATATTTGCCGAAATAGTCATAGCTTAAAATTAAAAAAAGCCTCACGAGGAGGCTTTTATTTTTTTAGGACTTTTTAAAAATCAATTGTTTGCAATTAGAGTTTAGCAAAACTCATCATAAACCATTTTTAAGTGTTCTGCAATCATGGCAGCTGTTCTTCCTTCAATATTGTGGCGCTCAACAAAATGAACTAATTCACCATTCTTAAACAAGGCAATTGCTGGAGATGAAGGTGGATATGGAGCAAAATGTTGACGAGCTTGGTTAACAGCATCTCCATCAAATCCTGCAAATACAGTAGTTAATTTGGATGGTTTTTTACCATTATCTAAACTTAATTTAACACCTGGGCGGCAAGCTCCTGCAGCACAGCCACAAACAGAGTTAACTACCATTAATACAGTTCCTTCTGTTTTTAAAGCGTTTTCAACGCTATCAGGAGTTCTTAAATCTTCAAATCCAACAGCAGTTAATTCTGCTTTCATTGGTGTTACTAGTGCTTCTGGATACATATCTTTTATCTTTTTAAATGAGTAATTGGTTAATAGACAGCAAATGTAGCTATCAAAGCTTAGTTTAACTATTAAATTATGCTAAAAATGATGGATAGGGTTTGTAATATAAAAAAGGCTAATTATGAGTCAGCTTGTAGTAATTCTCGCTAGCCATTAAAGACTTTTCTTTCTTATTTACAGTTAATATTGCCA
>SYEI01000346.1 GCA_005800865.1 Bacteroidota bacterium
ACCGTTTTCTTTTTTCTACCCGTTTTTTTATAATTAAAAAACAAATCGGTAGCGGGTAACTCCTTTAATTTAGAGGACAACTGACACAATACTTTATTGAATGTATCTTGATCTTCTTTTGAAACTTCTGAAAATATTTCCGAATCAATAGCATTAAATGATTTTACAATTTCTGCCGTTTGCTTTAATCCTTTTTTAGTTAATACAATAAAATGTTCTCTTCTATCATCAGGATTGACATTTCTATCCACAAATCCAACTTTAATTAAATGGTCAATCACCTTAACCATAGCTGTTTTATCAATAGCTAAATTGTTGCAAATATTTTTCTGATTGAAACCATTATGTTCGTTTAAAAAGAACAAAATGGAATAATAACGTTCCACATCTAAATTCTCGAGACTTTTGCTTAACACGCTGTAATAAAGCTTTGAAAGAATTAAGGCTTTAGTTCCAACAGATAATTTAGCATAATTGGCATTGGTAGGCATATAAAACAGTTTAATTGTAAAATAGTTGGTAAATATAACTATTATCCATGATTGATATTCTCTTTAACGCTTTTTAACTTTAGCTGAAAAGTCGCTATAAAACCTATTTAATTTTTATTTAACTTTATAGTACCTTTTGTATTATACACACATGAAGTCATACCCTAACATAGCAATCGAGCAATTTGGAAAGCACATTCACGGAGACGTGCAAGCCTTTAATTGGTTAATGGAAAATAATTACCGAGAATTAATTGCCACTTTAGATGCCATTCGAGATGATAAAAATGCCTTTAAATACCTAATTGATGGAAAACATTTTGAATTAGCTGCTTTTGTAAATGCAATTTGGGATGATGCTAAAGCCTTTAAATTTTTAATAGATAATAAAGCTTTTGATTGGGCTGCTTGCGCCAACTTTATTAATGGTGATGATAAAGCTGAAGCGGCTTTAAAAAGAGCGGGCAAACATCATTACGTGGCACTTGCCCATTCTATTTTAGGTCGTATACACGAAGATGGTGACAGAAATACTTCGCCAACAGGAGTCATCAAAAACATGTTGGATTTCAAAAAAGCTTTTAAATAGTTATTATGCGCATTATCGATTCTATTCCTCATCCTTCTATTAGTATTTCTATTTTTCAAATGAACGATAAATACATCGTAAAATTTGAAGCTGGTCCGATGGAGCAGGCTTTTAAATTTTACACCGAAGATGTAAAATCGGTTGATGGTTTAAAGAAACTGATTAATGACACTTTTATTGAAACGGTTCGTGTGCGTTTTAATGAGATGTTTAAGCAAATGAAGGAAGCTCAGGCTTAACTTCATTTTTAAGTTTTGGGCGTGTGCGGTGGTAACCGCAACGGGCTGTCACTAAAATCTTTCACTCACTTCGTTCGCAAAAGGATTTTCGTTTGCATCCCTCACGCGGCGCTTGCATTTCAAATTCGAAGTTTAAGTTTCAATCTTATTTTTTGCATGAGGGATTGTAGTGGAAATCCTTTTTTGTGCCTCCTTTACAAAAAAGATTGCAACGAAAAGCCCGACGGTGCTGCCCCTTTGCACCGGCATGCCCTAAATATCTTCACTTTTAAAAGCATTAACAAATTAGTATATTTACAGCCTTTATTCATCAATTAAAATAATACAGAGTGTTTAAATTTATAGGTGCCATTATCGGATTTTTCTTTTTAGGTAAAAACTTTTTCGGAGCGTTTATTGGTTTTTTAGTAGGTTCATTTATTGATAATGTTACTGTCATTCGTTCAAAAATAACTGGTGCTGGTGGAAATGCCGACGATGTTTTTAAATACTATCAACAACGTTCATCTGCTGGCAATAGCGATTTCGCTACGATGCTCATCGCCTTATCGGCTGCCGTGATGCGTGCCGACGGTAAAGTCATAAAAGCTGAATTAGACTTTGTAAAATCTTTTTTCTCTCAACAATTCGGCCCAAACTTTTCAGTTGCACATTTACAAACATTAAAACGCTTTGTAGAAGGTGGCGAAATTCCATTAGAACAAATTTGCAACGATATAAAATTACGTACCCAAGTAGAAGTACGTATTCAGTTATTACATTATTTATTTGGTATTGCCAAAGCTGATGGACATGTATCTGAGGTTGAAATACAAATCATACAACGTATTGCCAATTTAATGGGCGTGCCTCAATCTGATTTTGAGAGTTTAAAAAATATGTTCTACCGTGATACCAATTCTGATTACAAAGTATTGGGTATAGAAAGTACTGCTAGTGAGGAAGAAATCAAAAAAGCATACCGTCAAATGGCTATTCGCTACCATCCTGATAAAGTAGCATCAATGGGAGATGAATATCAAAAAGGCGCTCAAGAGAAATTTCAAAAAATACAAGAAGCCTACGAGAATATTAAGAAACAAAGAGGGATTAATTAATCATACTTCACAACTAAAAAAAGCAATATTTAATGGCATTTGGATTTTCACCAAAACACGAACAAACAATTGAGTTAGAAACCCTAACAAAAGAGGATTTTATAGCAATTTCAATTGAGGTCATAAAACAGCTTGAGTGGAATTTAAGTTATACTAGCGAGAAAGGATTTATTGCTTACACAAAAATCTCAATGAGTTCTTATGGAGAAGAACTGAAAATAACAATCGAAAATAATACTGCAATTATAAAAAGTGAATGTGCTGGAAGTCAATTATTTGATTGGGGTAAAAATAAGCGAAATGTAGAAAGCTTTATTTCAACATTTAATGACATTAAAAACAATTTTACTTCAGATGTTTTATTAGAAAAATACACTGAAATATCTCAAAATTTTACACCAGCAGATGAAGACATATTAAACCAAGCTCCTTTAAATACTAAACAAAAAATCACAGGATTCTTTTCTATATTTAAACCATCAGAAGGTTATACAATTACTCCAATTATATTAAACTTAAATCTTCTTGTTTTTATTATAATGGGGATTACTGGTGTAAACATATTTACACCAGAAAATGAACATTTACTGAATTGGGGAGCAAACTTCCGTCCAAATACTTTAGCTGGTGAATGGTGGCGATTATTTACATGTTGCTTTATTCATATCGGGATATTTCATTTATTAATGAATATGTATGCTTTATTATCAATTGGCGTGATACTTGAACCTTTAATGGGTAAAACCAAGTATTTATTTGCATACATAGCCGCTGGAATCGTTGCAAGTTTAACAAGCTTAGCATGGAACGAATTAACGATAAGCGCAGGAGCATCAGGTGCAATTTTTGGTCTATATGGTGTATTTCTGGCATTGCTCACAACAAATCACA
>SYEI01000347.1 GCA_005800865.1 Bacteroidota bacterium
GATTTTTCAGCTGTTAAAGGTAAATCATTAAATGATCCAGCAGTTTACAAACAGTTTTTAGATATTGGTGGTAATATGTGCGCCGAAGGTATGGTGTTTAAAATTCAAATTGCCGCCTATCAACATCCCGAAAATTATAAATACGGGCATTTAAAACAATTTGGTAAACCAGAAGAAATTAAATACCCTGATGGCATTACACGTTTTACTCAATTAAGTTTTGCAACTATTAAAGAGGCTGAGGTTGCTCGCCAAAAAATAATCGCAAAAGGACAAAAAGATGCTTGGATAACAGTGTTTATTGATGGTAAACGCTTTACATTAGAAGAACTTATTTTAGTTAACTTTAACGGAAAAGCCATAAACTAAAGATTAAAGTATTTATTATTTTAAAGCGTGCATTTTAAATGCACGCTTTTTTTTATGTTAAAAATATACAGTAAGCGTTAAGGATGTTTAAAATCACCAGATGCTTTGTGCGAATCAATTTTTGCTGATGTAACTTTGTAGAAGAAAAATAATAAACCATGAATGATATAGACTGGGAAAACATAGAAGCTTTAGAAACCATTGCTAATCAATGTATCTATAAAGGAAAAGAAGTAGGACAGGCTAGAGCTGCCTTAAAAGCTATTTATGGATACAATGTTACTTACGAAGACGAATTAGATGAAGATTGTGAGACTATAAATAAGCCTAAAGAAAAGAAAGGGCTTTTTTGATCATAAAAAAAGCGCCTACTAATTAGCAGACGCTTTTGTATTTTATAAAATATAAATTAGTTATTCAACATCACTGGCATTACTAACATCAACACGTCTTCAGCAGGGTTTGCTTTTTGTGTTGGTACAATAATACCTGCGCGGTTAGGCGCACTCATTTCTATTGTAATTTCATCGCTTTCTAAATTGGTTAACATTTCTAACACAAATTTAGAGTTGAATCCAATTTCCATATCTTCGCCAATATAAGTGCACATCAATGTTTCGTGTCCTTCGTTTGCAAAATCTAAATCTTCTGCCGAAATAGTTAATTGGCTTCCAGCAATTTTTAAACGAATTTGATGAGTGGCTTTATTAGCAAATACACTCACACGACGAATTGCTCCTAAAAATGCAGGACGATCTACCGTTAATTTATTTGGGTTTTGTTTAGGAATTACTGCTTCGTAGTTAGGATATTTTCCATCAATTAAACGACACACTAAGTTAATATGTCCGAAACTAAAGTAAGCGTTTGTTTTATTGAATTCTACTTTCACTGCATCATCAATACCAGCCAATAAATTCTTTAAAACGTTTAATGGTTTCTTAGGCATAATAAAAGAGGCAGAAGCTCCAGCTTTAGCATCGTTACGCGTGTAACGAACTAATTTATGAGCATCCGTAGCTACAAAAATAGAGTTCTCATCTGTAAACTGACAAAACACTCCACTCATTACTGGTCTTAAATCGTCGTTACCAGTAGCAAAAATTGTTTTGTTAATTGCATTTCCTAGTACATCGCTTTTAATGATAACAGAGGTTGCTGAATCTACTTTTGGTAATTTTGGGTATTCATCACCATTATGTCCTGTTAAGGTATAGTCACCAGTTTCTGTTTTTAGTTTTGCACTAAATTTTTTATTATCAATGATAAACGAAATTGGTTGCTCTGGTAAATTGCTTAATGCTTCTAATAAAGTTTTTGCTGGAATTGCTAAGCTACCGTTTTCTGATGAATCAACTTTTATGCTAGTAGTAATAGTTGTTTCCATATCGCTAGCAAAAAGCGTTAAGTTGCCATTATTAAGCTCAAATAAAAAACAATCTAAAATAGGAATTGTATTACTTGAGTTTAATACTCCGCTGATAGATTTTAAATGTTTTAATAAGGTTGATGATGATACTACAAAGTTCATATATGGCTAGTTTTTAATCAACCAAATTTAACGATATGAAAACTGTAACTAGGTTTAAAACAGATGTATTTATAAACTACTTTTTAACATTATTTCCTAGGAGAAAAGTAGGTGTAAGTCTGCAAAATTTTACCAAAAACATAAAATTGAGCAATTCCATAATCTTTTTTATTGTTATATCTCACGTACAATTCATCAGGATCGTAGGTGTAGTTTTTGTTGTATTCTTCGTTTTTTGCTGCGTTCGAATATTTATGAAAAAACTCGCAAACATTTGTACCATTATTTCTATCTGTAATTGTTAAGGTGGCGAATGGAATTGCAGATTTTGATAAAGAATCTACTAAAGGATTTTTTTTATCTAATACAATTTCGCAATTCACATTTTGAAAATAAGCAATGTATTGTTTCATTTTTCCTTCTTCAAATGGTTGATTGCCTTTACTAGTTTTTAATCCAAAACGCTGCATACTGTACAAATCAACGACAAAGGATGAGTCTGGAATTTCGTGTAATTCTAATTTTATTTGTTTAATTTGAGGAGGACGGTAGTTAATTAATAAACGATCTCTCCAATCAATTTCATTTGTATTGTAACGCGTTGATAAAAAGCCGTCGAAGCCAGGAATATGCGTAATAAAAGGTTCTTCATAGTTTTCGCCAGTTTCTATATTGGTTAAAAGCATATAAGTTCCAGTATGGTCTTGGGTATTATTTCCCACATAATATTGTTTTACTTTTTTGCCTTTACTATATATTTCTATTTTGGTAGATTTTGCCGCTAAAACTTTTATGACATTGACTTTACCTTGTTTAGATACAGGAGATTTAACTTCAACCGATTTAATGGTGTATAACAAAACTTCAATAACATCTGGTCTTACATGAAATTTTCCATCCAATACCCATCCACTTTTTGTTCGCTCTACCAAAACTTGCTTCCCATCTTTATCCGCTAAAAATATTTTATCAATAGCTGCTGTATCTTTAAATTTAAAGTCACTCGCTTCTTTGTCTAGTGTTGAGGTAGTTCCTTTTGTTTTGTATATATATATTGATATTCCTGAAAGAGCAATAAGAATGGCAAGAATGGCAATGGTTGATTTTTTCATAAAAAGAGATTTGAATTTATTTGCTGTATTTTTTCTTGCGGATGTAAAACTGAATGATGCCGAAACAGATAATAATTAGTAATGGTAAACCAACATTGGTTAGTTTCCATTTTGAAACTTGAGTAGCTATTTTCTTTTTATCTAACAATCTCAGTTTCACTTCTCGTGAGCGCAAGTTTAGTAAACTTTCATCATCTAATAAATAATTCATACAGTTTAATAAAAATGTTTTATTGGCAAATTGTTGATTTGAATATCTATCGAAACCAACAGGATAAATCATCCCTGTATTTATATTAAATTCGTTTTTAGCAATATCTCCATCCGTTACCACAATCATTTTTGTTGGAACACTTTTATCTTTAAAATTAAAAATACTGTCTTCTAAAATAGCTCTGGTAATGCGGTTTTTGTAATTCGATTCAAAACTACCTTCTAACAAACAAGCTACATTTTGAAAAGAGTTTTTAAACTGACTTTCTTGTGGTTTTAATTTTACTTGAGCAGCTAATATCCTAGCAGGAGTTGGTAAAGTTTTGGTATATCTTGAGGTTTGCAATAAAATAGTTTTGGTAACATCTTTTGCGAAAACTGTATCCAATGTCCCGATATATTCTGTGCGAATTAAATCTAAATTTTTTACGATGGGATGATTAGCAGCTGGTAAAATTAATGGATAGTAATTCCATGGGAAAGGTTTAAAATCAGGTTGACCTTTTTTTATCCCAACATTTACTGGAACTTGCGCGCATTGTAAATCCTGAACCAAAACTTGATTTAATCTTACACCATACTTAAATAAAATATCATCTAAGTTTAATTCGTTTTTAAAACCTAACGAAAAACCTCTTGTGGTTAACGTATCTCGGTTTACATAAATAGGATCAATTAGCCACAATGCTTTACCCCCATGCATGATAAATTGGTCGATGATGAATTTATCTTTTTCATCAAACATTGAGTCAGGCTGTGCAATAACGATAGCGTCAGCTCCTTTTAAAGCGTATAGTTTGTGATTAATATTTACTCGGGATACATTATAATACTCAGTTAAAGAACGCATAAAATCAGCGCCTCTGATCGTATCTAACTCACCGTGACCTTCAACAAATAATACTTCAGGTTTTTTAAGTAAAGTTGTTTTGCGGATAGAGTTAGTTAAACCATACTCTAGTTCTTGAACTGAAATATTAATGTTTTGTTCTTCAGATTGAGCAGATAATTGACGCTTAAATATTTGCCAAACAGATTCTTTGCCTTTATAGGTAACAATAGCTCCAGGCCAAATTAATGTTTCAGAAACTTTTTGGTTACTACGGTCAACAATTTGTTCAGGCATGATGCCTTTATCAAATAATTGTTTTTCAATTTTATCGGTCTCTTCCTTATTGGGATTATCTAAAGGATTAATTAATTCGTATTGTAAATTATCATTCGAATAGGCTCTAAACTCATCTAATATTTCTTTTGTTTCGTTTTTTAAACGGGTGAAATTTGGATTGAAATCGCCTTGTAAATAAACTTTGATATAAACAACATCATCTAACTTCTTTAATAATTCTTTGGTAGATTCTGAGAGTGTATAACGTTTTTCGGTTGTTAAATCAAAACGTTTAAATACAAAAGAAGCTACAAAGTTGATAAGAAATAGAATGGCAATCACCACTAAAACCATGGTGATATCTCTTTGTTTGCGTATAGATTTTTTCTGTGTCATATTACCACTTCCTGCTTTCTAAAACTAGTTTGGATAATAAATTAAAAAAGGCAATTAAGGTCACAAAATAAACCACATCGCGTGTATCAATTACTCCGCGACTCATACTTACATAATGCGCATTCATTCCTAAACCTTTTACAATTGCATCGTATTTGCCAAATATACCTGAAGCTGAAATGAAATCGAAGCCGATATAAGTAATAAAACATAATAGTAAAGCCATAATAAAGGCAATCACTTGATTTTCGGAAATAGCAGATGCAAAAGTACCAACCGCTACAAAGCCCGCACCTAAAAATAATAAACCAATATACGAGCCCCACATGCCACCAGTATCAATATTACCTTTTGGCGCACCTAATTGATGTACCGAATAATAATATATTAAAGTTGGAAGCAATGATACAATTACCAAAACTACGCCAGCAAAATATTTTGCTAATACAATTTGTAATTCGGTTAAAGGTCGCGTTAATAGTAATTCAATGGTTCCAGTTTTCTTTTCTTCCGAAAAGCTACGCATGGTAATTGCTGGAATTAAAAACAAATACACCCAAGGCGCTAAAATAAATAAGGGGTCAATATTGGCAAAGCCATTTTCTAAAACATTTGAGCCAGCACTTTCGGTTGGCACTAACCACATAAAAGTACCAATGCCTGTGATAAAAACTCCTATAGCAATATAGCCAATCAGTGAGCTTAAAAAACTTCGTATTTCTTTAATTAATAAGGTAAACATACAAAAACAAAAATAGCAATAGATTTTGAAAATATACTATTATCTTATACTAACTCGATTTTTTTTAATGTAATTTAGCATTCTCTTAAACATGATTAAAACGGCTAAAATTATTTCTCATCTGTTTCATCCATTATTAATGGCTACTTACGGTTGTTTAATTGTTTTTTTGGCTTAACAGATACCATTTATTTTATCTTCACCCCTTTTAAATTAAAGCTGGTTTTAACCTTCACTATTTTTTCTTTTACCTTTTTATTGCCAGTTTTAAATTTGCTGATTTTATATAAATTAGGATATGTTTCTTCTTTAAGGATTGAAAATAGAAGAGAAAGAACCTTTCCATTATTAATGACTTCCTTATGCTATTTTGGATTGTTTTATATGATTTATGATTTCAATATTTGGCCTGCTATTAAACTATTTATTTTAGGCGGAGGCTTATGCATTTTTTTTGCAGCAATTGTTACTTTATGGTGGCAAATTAGTGCGCACATGATAGGTATTGGCGGCTTAATTGGTGCTTTATTAGCTATTTGTTATTTTATGCAGATGCCTATATTATTAGCCATTTGCGCATGCGTTATGCTTGCTGGTTGTATTGGTTTTGCTCGATTGAAGCTTAATGCACATACGCCTGCACAAGTATATGTAGGCTTTATTTTTGGCTGTTTGCTTCAATTTTCTTTATTTTTCTTGGCACAAAGCATTACATTTGTTTAGTCGATAAACTATGAACTTAATAACAGGAGCCACAGGATTAGTAGGTGCACATGTTGCTCTGCAACTTTTACAGCAAGGTAAATCGGTGGTTGCTATTAAGAGAGAAGGAAGTGATTTATCGAAAACTAAAAAATTATTTTCTTACTATACTTCTGATTTCGAGCAGTTATTTAATCAGATAAAATGGGTAGATGCTGATATATCTGACATTTATTCAATATTAGATGCTTTAGAAGGCGTTGAAACTGTATATCATTGTGCAGGATTTGTTTCTTTTAATCAAAAACAAAAAAAGCAAATTCACACTATCAATACAGAAGGAACAGCAAATGTGGTGAATGCCTGTTTAGAAAAAAAAATAAAAGCCTTATGTTACGTGAGTTCTATTGCTACGCTTCAAAATCCGGATATTACTAAAAACATTGATGAATCCGTTTATTGGAAATCATCTCCATCAGCCAGCGATTATGCAATTAGTAAATATAATGGTGAACGTGAGGTTTGGCGTGGAATGGAAGAGGGATTAAATGCCGTAATTGTAAATCCAGGAATTATTTTAGGTCCAGGTTTTTGGTATCAAAGCTCAGGTAAATTAATTGATACGTGTTACAAAGGAAATCCATTATATACGGAAGGTTCTCGAGCAACCATTGATGCTAAAGATGTAGCGGCTTGTATGATTCAATTAACAGAACAACATCATTTTGGAAAACGTTTTGTATTAATTGAAAATAATTATTCTTTTAAAGAAATATTATCTGAAACACACAAAGCCTTGGGTAAAAAAGAACCATACATGAATGCTGGAAAAGGATTACTGGTTTTAGCTAAATGGATGGATAGTTTTAGGTGTATGATTAGTGGCAAAGAACCCATCATTACGAAAGAAACAATTACAGCAGCTTTAGAAAAAAACACCTTTAGTAATACGCGTGTTAAACAAGCTCTTAATTTTTCATTTACCCCGTTAAAAGAAACTTTAAAATTTGTTTCCACTGCTTTTTTAAATGACCTTAAAAAATAAATTTATGTCTAAATATATTTATAGTTTAATATTCATTTTAGCAGCGTCTTTTCTTTTTATAACATGTAAAAGTACCGAAAAAACAGTGCTTAAGGAAGAGTCGCAAACAGTTGCTACAGAAGTGCCAAAAGAATTTGAAGCTCCAAAAACCATCACCTATTTGCCGCCGCCAGCCGATTCTATTTCTGAAATATCCATTAATTTGGTGGGCGATTTAATGTGTCATTTGCCGCAAACTAACAACGCTAAATTAAGCGATGGTAATTATGATTTTAATCCAAGTTTCGAATACATTAAACCTTATTTACAAGACGCTGATTTAACCATTGGTAATTTAGAAACAACTTTTGCGGGAACTAGTCAGCCTTACGCTGGATACCCCGCTTTTAATAGCCCCGACGAGTATTGTACAGCTGTAAAAAACGCAGGTTTTGATTTTTTGGTAACTGCTAATAATCATAGTATGGATACAAGAGAAGCTGGTTTATTAAGAACGATTGAAGTCATCAAAAAACATAATTTAGGTTATGCTGGCACTTATTTAAATCAGCGCGATCACGACTCTATCCGCATCTTAACTATCAAAGGAATCAAATTAGGGATTTTAAATTATACCTACGGTACTAATGGTTCTTACCCCATTTCAGATCACAAATACATGCTTAATGTAATTGATTCTGCAGGAATCGTAACTGCGGTTAAACAAGCTAAAACACTAGGCGCAGAGATAGTTTTAGTGTTTTATCACATGGGCTTAGAAAACATAACAGAACCTACTCAAGCCCAAAAAGATGCTGTTCGTTTTGCTCTAGAAGCAGGAGCTACATTGGTTATTGGAGCGCATCCACACGTTGTAGGACCAACAAAACAAATGTATTCAAAAGCCATAAATGATACCGCTTTTGTAGCTTATTCGTTGGGTAATTTTTTATCAAATCAGTACTGGAGGTATACCGATGCGGGCGTTATTTTAAAGATAGTGATTCAGAAAAATTACACTAAAAAAAGAGTTTTTTTTAAGGAGGCAAGTTTCACTCCAACATGGGTGTATAGAGGCGATGGAACCAGAAAAATGCATGTTTTATTTCCTGCTCAATGGGGCTTAGATAGCACCAAATTGCCAGTTTTTATTAGTAAATCTCATCAACAAAAAATGAAAGAAGCCTTTGATGATACTAAGTCAATTATGACTAAAACAAATTCTGAATTAAAGTTGAATTTGTTAAAATAATTGGATTTTTATAGAAAATTAAAAAAAAAGCATTTTTTTTTTGGTTTAATAATAGAAAACTGTACATTAGTATATTATAAACCGAGATATTTTTAGAGAGATTTTTTATGCATATAGCAATTGCCGGTAATATCGGTTCAGGAAAAACAACATTAACATCGTTACTAGCCAAGCACTATAAGTGGACTCCTCACTACGAGGATGCCGATGATAACCCTTATTTGAATGATTTTTACGATGATATGCAGCGTTGGTCGTTTAATTTACAGGTATATTTCTTAAATTCTCGTTTTGGTCAAGTTCAAGAAATTAGGCAAGGCAAACAAAAAGTTGTTCAGGATAGAACAATTTATGAGGATGCGTACATTTTTGCACCAAATTTGCATGCAATGGGTTTAATGACAACCCGCGATTACGAAAACTATTTCAGTTTATTTAAATTAATGGATAGTTTAGTAAAAGCACCAGATTTAATTATTTA
>SYEI01000348.1 GCA_005800865.1 Bacteroidota bacterium
CCATCTTTAAACAATGGCCAAAAATGTTGAGCATTTATTTTGGCTTCTTGATAATATTTTGCAAAAGAGTTTACGGAGTTATGTTTGAATACAAAGATTAAGAACCCAATTCCCATAAATACACGAGCAATAAAGGTTGCCCAGCAAGAACCCATATAGCCTAATTCAGGCAAGCCGCAATACCCATAAATCAATAAATAATTTAAAATGATATTTAATATGTTGCCAATTACACTGATATACATGGCAGCTTTGGTGTTGCTAAGGCCTTCGGTATATTGTTTGCACACAAAAAATAGTGCCACTGGAATAATCGAAAAGATCAATACATCAAAAAATGGAATGGCCAAAACTACCACATCTTCTGGTTGCTGCATGTAAGCTAGTAACGGTGACGAAAAAAATAAAATGATAAATAACAAAACAGCTACTACCATATTGATAAATAAAGAGTTTTTAAATAGGGAGGCTTTCTCTTTTTCGTTTTGATTGACGTGAGCGTCAGTAACTGCAGGTGTTAACACGTAGCTCATGCCAATACTAAATACGAGTAGGATAACGAATAAATTATTCGATAAAATCCCTGCGGCCTGTTCGGTTTTTCCTAATTTCCCCAAAAAAATATTATCCACCATACCTGTGATAATATGCCCAATTTGGGTCATTACCAGCGGAATTGACAAAGAAATGGTGTCTTTAAGATGTGTATTTTTAAGAGAATTGTTCACGGGCTGCAAATCTACTGATTTAATTGAGACTAATTTTAGATGAGTTTAATCCAATATTTTTAAATTTGATACATATTTTAAATCTTATGGACGACATTTTCAAATCTGTTAGTTATTCTCAAACGACCCTTACCGAATTAATGATACCATCTTACGCGAATTTTGGCGGGAAAATTCACGGCGGAATTTTGTTATCTCTTATGGATAAGGTTGCCTATGCCTGTGCTTCCAAACATGCAGGTAACTATTGCGTAACCGTTTCTGTGGATAATGTAGAGTTTTTGCAGCCAGTTGATGTTGGAGAAATGGTATCGATGTTTGCCTCTGTAAACTATGTTGGAAACTCATCGCTGGTCATAGGTATTAAAGTGATTGCCGAAGATTTTAAAATTGGAACTGTAAAACACACCAATACCTCTTATTTTACGATGGTGGCAAAGGATGAAAATGGTCAAGTTACTCAAGTGCCAGGCCTGATTTTAGAGAGTAAAGACGATGCTCGTCGTTTTTTAGAAGCCATTAAAAGAAAGGAATTAAAAAACACCTACAAAAAGGAGCTTCATAATGCTAAAACATTGCTTGAGGTAGATTTAAATAGACATCTTTTTGCGAAGGAACGCTGTAAAATTACATTTTAAGACTAGCTAAATCTGCTTTATTTATAGGCTATATTTTAGTATAGCCCTATTTTCCTCATTAAATAGTTGTTATATTTGTGCTTTCAAAAAATAATTGATGCAACGCGTTACTTTAAAAGATAAAACCTTTGTTCCATACATTACTTCCGATAAAATTTCGGCAAGCGTAAAACAATTGGCTCAAAAAATAAATACCGATTTGGTAAATGATATGCCCTTGTTTTTAGTGGTATTAAATGGTTCATTTATGTTTGCTGCCGATTTATTAAAAGAAGTTACTATTCCTTGTGAAATTTCTTTTATAAAATTAGCATCGTATCATGGCACAAGTAGTACTGGCACTGTTACAGAAATGATTGGTTTAACTGAAGAAATTAAAGGTAGAACCGTTGTTGTAGTAGAAGACATCGTAGATACTGGAGTAACTTTAGAAAAACTAGTAGCACTTTTAACGAAAAAAGAAGTGAAGCAAATTAAAGTAGCATCATTTTTATTAAAACCCGAAGCGTATAAAAAAGATATAGCCGTAGATTACGTGGGCATGGAAATTCCGAATGATTTTGTTGTTGGGTATGGCTTAGACTACGACGGCTTAGGAAGAAATATGAAAGAAATTTTTGTACTTGAATCAAAATAATAAATAACAATAAAAACATCAACTATGAGCAACATGTTAAACATCGTTTTATTTGGACCTCCAGGTGCTGGAAAAGGCACTCAATCTGAGAAGTTAATTGAAAAATATGGTTTAGTGCATTTATCTACTGGTGATATTTTGCGTAGCGAAATTGCAAGAGGAACAGCTCTTGGCATGGAAGCAAAACAAATTATGGATCGTGGAGATTTAGTAAGTGATGATATTGTAATTGGAATGATTGAATCTAAGTTAGATGCAAACCCAAATGCAAATGGTTTTATTTTTGATGGCTTTCCACGCACACAAGCTCAAGCTGTTGCTTTAGATGATTTGTTGCAAAAGAAAGGTACTGCTATCAGCGCTATGTTGGCTTTAGAAGTTGATAACGAAGAATTAGTAAAACGTTTATTGTTACGTGGTAAAGATTCTGGACGACCTGATGATGCTAACGAAGACATTATTAGAAATCGTGTAAACGAATACAACAACAAAACGTTGCCGTTAAAAAAATATTATTCAGAGCAAGCTAAATTCCATTCAATTAACGGAATTGGTTCCATCGAATCTATCTTTAATCAATTAACGGAGCGTATCATTTTTGTGAATGCTGAAATTGAATTAACGATGTTAGAAAATGATATCGAACATTTAGATTTAACTATCAATGACTTTGAAGTAGCTACTGAGATTTCAAATGAATTGAAAAAAGATATTGAAGAAGTAAGAAATACAGAGCCTGTAAAAAAAGCAGTTCCACCAACTAAAAAAGTGGAAACACCAAAGGCGGTTGTTAAAAAAGCAATAGCTAAAAAACCCGCAACTAAGAAAGCGACTACTAAACCTACAGCAAAGAAAACCGTTAAGAAGGCAGTTGTGAAAAAAGTAGCTCCTAAGAAAACGGCTAAAAAAGTAGTGGCTAAAAAGACTGCTCCAAAGAAAAAGGTAGTAGCTAAGAAAGTTGCTCCGAAAAAGCTTGTGAAAAAAGCAGTGAAGAAAGTTGTTGCTAAAAAAATAGCTCAAAAAAAGGTAGTTAAGAAATCTGTAAAGAAAGTGGTTGCTAAAAAATCACGCCCAGGCGTGACAAAAAAAGCAATAAAGAAAGTTGTTGCTAAGAAAAAAGTTGCTCCAAAAAAGGCAGTGAAAAAGGTGGCTGTAAAAAAAGTAGTTGCTAAGAAGAAATCAGCGCCTAAAAAAGTAGTAAAAAAAGTTGCTTCTAAAAAAGTAACTAAAAAGAAAAAATAAGTACATAGTTATAAGTTAGGAGCGATGAGTTATAAGAGATTGTAATTCCAACTCATAATTCATAACTTATAATTCATAATTCAAAAAAGGTGGATAATAATTTTGTTGATTACGTTAGAATTTGTTGCCGAAGTGGCAAAGGTGGTAAAGGCTCTACGCATTTACACCGCGATAAACTAACGGCTTTTGGTGGACCAGATGGCGGAGATGGCGGTCGCGGCGGACACGTGATTTTGCGTGGCAACAAACAATTTTGGACACTCATCCATTTAAAATATCGTAAACATATTATTGCTACTCAAGGTGGTGATGGTGGTTCTTCTCACAAATCTGGTAAAGAAGGGGAAGATGAAATATTAGATGTTCCATTGGGAACTGTAGCCCGTGATTTAGAAACAGGTGAATTGATTTGCGAAATTACCGAAGAAGGACAAGAATTTATTTTATTACCTGGTGGAATGGGAGGAAGAGGAAATGCACATTTTAAATCTCCTACCAATCAAACACCACGTTATTCTCAACCAGGCGAAGAAGGAAAAGAAGAGTGGAAAGTTTTAGAATTAAAAGTATTGGCTGATGTTGGTTTAGTTGGTTTTCCTAATGCAGGTAAATCTACTTTATTATCTGTGGTTTCTGCTGCTAAACCTGAAATTGCTAATTATCCGTTTACAACTTTAACACCTAATTTAGGAATTGTTCCTTACCGTGATTACAAAAGTTTTGTGATGGCAGATATTCCTGGAATTATTGAAGGTGCTAGTGAAGGAAAAGGATTAGGCGTTCGTTTCTTAAGACATATTGAACGTAACTCCAGTTTATTATTTTTGGTAAGTTGCCAAAGTGATAATATTTACGAAGAGTATAAAATTTTATTGAACGAATTAAAACAATACAATCCCGAATTGCTTGACAAACAAAGAATTTTAGCTATTTCTAAATGCGATACCATTGATGATGAATTGATTATGGAATTAGAAAAAGATTTGAATAAACGTATGAAGGGCAAATTCAAGATTCCTTACATTTTCTTCTCATCTCAAACAGGTTATAACTTGCAGGAGCTGAAAGACATGTTGTGGAAACAATTGAATTAATTTGTACCTTTGTAACAAGAATAAATGAAAAAGCGATTACATATTTTATTTTCCTTTTTCTTGCTGATAAGCTTCAGTTGGCAATGTGCAGCGCGTTCTGTAATATATTTAAACTTTAAATACAACCAAAAAGAGCTTGCCGCAACGGTTTGTGAAAATAAAGATAAACCCAAAAGTTGTTGCGAAGCCAAATGTTACTTAGAAAAAGAAATTAAGAAAGAAGATAAGCGACAATCAGATTCTTCTTCCTCCATAAAAGATAAAACAGAAAAATCCGAATTAAGAACGGGATTATTGACCTTTATATTTGAACCAGCTTTAATAACAAAACAACTCATTTTATCAAAATCAGGAACTCTTCCTGATAATATATCTTCTTCCGTTTTTCACCCACCAAGTTTGTAGTTTAATTAATTTGCACTTTCATTATACATGAATGTGTTTCTATTTATAGATTCATTAATTAACACAAGTATCATGAACATTGTATTATATGTTGTTATTGCTTTGGTATTCTTATTACTAAACGAATACCGTTTAATTAAAAAATACGTCAAAGCACACGAAGACAATTTCGAGAGAACCACTCTTCAAAAAATTACTTCAGTTATCTTAAAACCTTTAGTGGCTTTAATAAACTGGATAGATAATAAATTATTAAATAACGAATTAAATTATTAAAATTATTAAAATGAAAAACATATTTAAGTTTACAGCTATTGCATTAATTGCATTAACATTAACTAATTGTAAAAAAGATAAAGACAAGGATCCAGAGCCTGCGCCAATGCCTGCACCAATAACCCCTGCAACAACAGGAAGTTTAAATATAGAATTTGAAGCCATGGTGGGCGATTCTGCTTTAGAATTTGGAACAGCTAATACTACATACACCAATCAAGCAGGTAATACGTTTAATGTAAGCATGTATAAATATTACATCAGTAATATTAAAGTCACTAAAATGGATAATTCAGTTTGGACTGAATCAAATAGCTACCATTTAATTGATCATTCAAATGCTTCATCAACTATAATTACATTAGCAAACGTGCCTTTTGCAAACTATAAGGCAATTGAATTTATGATAGGTGTAGATAGCGCAAGAAATAATTCAGGAGCCCAAACAGGCGCATTAGATGTTTCTAATGGTATGTTTTGGAGCTGGAGCAGTGGCTACATCATGGCAAAATTTGAAGGGACTTCACCTCAATCTGCTGCTGCTGGACAAAATTTGAAATTTCACATTGGTGGATTTGGTGGTGCAAACAAAACAATGAAAATTGTATCTCCAAGTTTTGGAACAGAAACAGCAAATGTATCTAGTTCTATAACTCCTACTATTCACTTAAAAAGTGATTTATTAGAATGGTTTAAAACACCAACAAATACTGATTTTTCTACTACTCATACTGTTCATATGCCAGGTACAGCTGCCAATACGGTAGCTAGTAATTATGCGGATATGTTTACGGTTGAGCATATTCACAACTAACATTTCAATTAGTATTGTCAGTTCGAGCGGAGTCGAGAACATTTTCGACTCCGTTTACCTGACAGTGTTTTTTATCATTTAATTTTATGAAAACAATCAAAGCATGTGTTATGCTTAGTTGTTTGATGATTTCTTTTAAAGCTATTGCCTGTGATATATGCGGAAGCTACATGGGCATTACACCTTACGATAATAAAAGCAGCATTTCTTTTTTGCATCGCTATCGTGTATTTAATGGCTACAGAAACTATCAACAACAAAGTCAATTTTTCCCCAAATCAGCTTACCGAACGATGCATGGTGGCGAAGAAGATTCGGCACACAGTGTCAACAAAAATTATTCGAGTAAAGATTTTGAGTCGTTTAAAATTTTTGAATTACGTTTTAAATATTTTGTATTAAAACGTTTGGAACTCAATGTATTTTTACCTTTAATTAATAATAAATCTAAAAACAACGATGTGTATAATCATTACACAGGTTTTGGAGATATTTCTTTTAATGCCGGTTTTCATGCTATGACGCCTAAAGCCGATAAAAAAATTAGACATAAATTAATTGTAGGCGCTGGCATTAAATTGCCAACGGGTAATTTTTATGCGCATGATGAACGAAGTAATCGCTTAGATTTTGAAATGCAACCAGGCACTGGAAGCACAGATGGCTTTGCATACATTAATTATGTGTGCATGACTAAAAAACTAGGAGCCAGCATTAGCTTAAATTATAAAGCCAATGGTAAAAATAGGTATCAAGAAAAATTAAGTAATAGCCATAACGATTTTGTCTCAGTGTTTTATAGAGTACAATACAAAGATTTTTCGTTTTACCCATCAGTGCAAGCAAATTATGAATTTACCGAAGGCTTAAGAATTAAGAATAAATTGATTGAAAACTCTCAAGTAAATGCTTTACTAGTTGGCCCAGGATTAGATATTTATTACAAATCATTTTCGCTAAATACATCTTGGCAATTTACAGCGACTGAAGAGGTAAGAGATGGGTATTTAAAAAGCGCTGGAAGAATTAGCGTTGGCTTGAATTATAGTTTTGCAAAGAAGGAGAAGGATTGATTTATGGCCTCTTAATAGCCTGTTAGGCGCAGTAATTTATTGATGGATATGAGAAGTTATTGTGCATTTCAGACAGGTTTTCTTGTCAGGAAAGAGATACTTTTCAAATGTTTTTGTCTCATGTTCTTTTGGATTTTCCGTTTTATTTATTGAATGGTATATTGAAGTTTCCATATTTTTTGTCTTGTCATGCTCTATTGCGATAACAGTTTTTTCGATGCAATTATTTGTATATTTTGCTAGTAGCGTGTCAAGAAAACGTTTGCTTGTTCTGTCAATATATTTACTCGGATTTAGCCTGTCATTGTTTTTGAAATAATCATCTAACAGTTTAATCATTACTTTATATTCGCTATATACTGTGTCTGCTGAATTAACGCCTCCAGGTTTGAATGTTTCAATGAAACTAGAATAAGAAAATAACACATTGTAGTCACTATATTTATAAATAAAGTGTTTGTCACCTATTGGTTTTGTTAATGCTATTTTGTCAAGTGTCTGAGAAAAACAATTGTTTAATAGAAATAAAAATATAGTAATTAAAGTCTTTGTCATTATTAAGCCTAACGTTTTCGAGCTACCAGAAGTGCGGTTCAAGGCATCTGTCAACCGAATACTAATAACAAAGATAGAATGTTTCTACGCATTTGCAATGCAATATGATTGTCTTTCGCGAAGCGGCATTTATTGCAAATGCTTTGATGTCAGCCCGCATTTTTGGTAGGTTGTGTTACCTGCTGCTGCTTTTCACCTTTCAAAATTTTCGAGTAATGAAAGATAGTGCTTTCGTTGTCCTTCAGTGATTCCTAACCAACCATTGTTTCTCCAAAGTGCTGCTAAGTCATTTGTATTCTTAAGAATATTAAAGTTCGGTATTACCTTTTCTATAATAATTCCTGCAATCTCACTTGCAGCCTGTTCAGCGGATTTTTGACTGTCAACAGTCCACCACTTGTCTTGATTATTTTCGAGATAATTCCCAATTCTACGATTGTAATGTCGTTGATGCTCTAATGGCAAGCTTGAGTCGTCAAGTCGCGAAATAAGTCCTGATGCGATTTCTGTATTCACAGTCAGTTTAAGAATGTCAGCGGTCGAACTTTGACTACTTTGCAGACCAATGAAGTATGTCAAGTCCCCATTTGAATAGCTAAAGACATTTCCTTTTTTCTTAAAGTGTCTCTCCTTTAATTCGCTTGTTAGTTTGTCAACGATTATTTTTTTATAGTCTTTTGAGCTCATTCGGTCTGTATTTGCAGTTGCAGGTAACTAGCTTATAGAGGTGATTTTATCGCCCCAAGCTATCCAAATACTGTGTATTGGGGGCGGGTTATCATCCTTGGTAGTTTAGCAAAAAATTACTCAACCTTTTCAATCACCATTCCAAAATCTAAAATTAATGGTAATGGATTCGTACGCATGCCTTGCTCAAAGGTAAAGGTGTATTTACCAGCTTGAGGAAAAATTAAATTTTGTTTCAAAGGAATTTTATTGTCCCATAAATCGCCTGCACCATCGCCTTGCCATTCGCCTTTTTTATTAGCTAATATGCACTCTAAGGTATCAATCGATATTTTGCCATTAGGATAAGTAGTAGTTAAAAACACAAAGAGGTTACTAAACGGATAAGCATCTGCATGACGCACCGTTAAAAACACATTGTGATAGGGTTTGTTATCTGCAATGTCAACAGTGTACGTTAATTTGTTTTCTGTTTTCCAGCCTTCTTCAGGTATTTTGGTGTACTCGCTAAACACTACATTTTTGTTGCAGCTCGCAAATAAAACACTTAACAAACAAAAGCTTGCTAGCACAAAAAAATTACGCATTACTGTTACCATCAGGTTTAGGTTTTGGTTTATGATTGTGAACTGGTTTCTTATGTTGTGGTTTTGGCCCTTGCCCTTGTTGTGCATTTTTTTGTGGTGGTTGTTTTAACGGACCATTATTTTGCGGTTTATTTTGGTTAGGGTTTTGCGGTTTATGTTGAGGTTTATTCTGATTTGGGTTTGGTTTATTTTGATTCGGATTTTGTGGTTTGTGTTGCTGAATCGGTCTTTCCTTGCCCTCCGCATTATTTTTGGCGCCCTCCGCTTGTGGCTTCTGGTTAGGATTTGGCTTGCGGTTATTATTGTTGTGATGTTTTGGTTTGTTGTTGTTTTTCTTTTTTAAACTATCAAAACGAGTTAACGAATCTTGACCAACTACATTTTCGTAATCAGGTTGTTTTACAATTTCTAATTCTTTAAACTGTTTTGGTTCTAATAAGTCGGCAGGTTTGATGTTTTCTGCATTTAGTTTAAAAATTTCTTTCGTACGTGCTATCGATAAAGGAATAAATACATCTGGCTCGCTAGTATAACTCCACCAAATCACACGTTTAAAAATATCGGTCTTTTGATGAAATGCAAAACCTTTTTCAGTAGCTAAACGTCGGTTATCAATTTCCGGAAATTCTTTTAAGGCATCTTGGTAACTATCTAACTCGTAATTTAAACAACATTTTAATTTACCGCATTGTCCGGCAAGTTTTAATGGGTTTAATGATAATTGTTGGTAACGAGCTGCTGATGTTGAAACAGTTCTAAAATCATTTAACCAAGTTGAGCAACACAATTCTCTTCCGCATGAACCAATGGCACCTAAACGAGCTGCCTCTTGTCGCGCACCAATTTGACGCATTTCAATACGCACTTTAAAGGTGTCGGCCATTACCTTAATTAATTCTCTAAAATCCACACGACCATCGGCTGTATAATAAAATACAGCTTTGCTTTTATCACCTTGGTACTCTACGTCACTAATCTTCATTTGCAAGCCAAGTTTTAGAGCTAGTGTTCTCGATTTAAACATCGATTCCACCTCTAAAGCCTGAGCTTCTTTCCACTTATCAATATCTTGTTGTTTAGCCTTACGATATATTTTTTTAATTTCTTCGCTCGCGTAATTGATGTTTTTCTTTTTTAACTGAAGTCGCACTAATTCACCTGTAATAGACACTACGCCAATGTCATGTCCTGGCGAAGATTCCGTAGCCACAATATCGCCCACGTTTAAGGTTAAATTATTGACGTTACGGTAAAATTCTTTTCGCGAATTTTTAAAACGAACTTCAACAACGTCGCAGGGTGCTTGACCTTCAGGCAAACTCATGTTACCTAACCAGTCAAATACATTTAATTTATTGCAGCCACCACCAGTGCCACACGATCCATTATTATTACATCCTGCGGGGATTCCGCCATTTTTATCATCTCCTGTAGAGCAGGTACCACATGCCATATTATATATATTTAGTAGTTTTTTACTTTCTTGTCACTTGAGCTGTTACACAGAGCGCAGTCGAAGTGGTAGTCGAGAAGCAAAAACTAGAACATTAAACTTAATTTCCTCAAAAAAGAGTTGGATAAATATACTTAATATTTTACATCATTTTTTGACTGAAGTAAACTTTTATACACGGCTACTTTTTTATATTTATCTTTACCAAATATAAAAACACATTATGATCGCATTAATTACAGGAGCAACTTCGGGTATTGGAAAATCAACCGCTTTGGAGTTTGCTAAACACGGATATAATTTAATAATTACAGGTAGAAGACAAGAGCGCCTTGCAGAATTGAAAGCAGTCTTAGTAAAAGACTTTAAAATTAATGTGTTAGAATTATGTTTTGATGTTCGTGATGAAAAACAAGTGGCTGATGCTATTAATTCTATTCCATCAGATTTTAAAGCAATTGATGTGTTGGTTAATAATGCTGGTTTAGCAGCAGGTTTGTCAACTATTCAGGATGGAAAAATCAACCACTGGGAACAAATGATTGATACTAATATCAAAGGTTTGTTGTATGTTACAAAACATATTTCTCAAATCATGATTCAAAATAAAAAAGGTCACATTATCAATATTGGTTCTATTGCAGGAAAAGAAGTATACGCTAATGGAAATGTGTATTGCGCTACCAAACATGCAGTTGACGCCTTAAACAAAGGAATGCGTATTGATTTATTGCCTCATGGCATTAAAGTTTCGGCAGTAAATCCTGGCATGGTAGAAACTGAATTTAGTATTGTGCGTTTTGATGGAGATGAAGAACGTGCCAAAAAAGTGTACGAAAATATTGTGCCTTTAAAGCCAGAAGATATTGCCGAAACCATTTACTGGATGGCATCTCGCCCAGCGCATGTTAATATTAATGACATTTTAATTATGCCAACTATTCAGGCAAATTCCACTACGGTATTGAGGTAGGCCCCTCATCCCCAACCCTTCTCCCGTTGGAGAAGGGAGCGCTTCCCTCTCCCTGAGGGAGAGGGATTGAGGTTGAGGGAATTACTTCCCTTCAATCCAATTCACAATCTTATCGCAATTTGGACTTTTTAAAGAATTTACATTACCAACTAAAAAGCCATTTTCGTCAATCATATATTTTTGAAAGTTCCATTTCACGGAACTACTTTCTACACCATTTTTTTCTTTAGAAGTAAGCCAATTGTAAATATCGCAAATGCTATCGCCTTTTACATCCACTTTTTCCATCATTGGAAATGTAACGCCGTAGTTTCTGGTGCAAAATGATTTAATGTCGGAACTGCTTCCCGGCTCCTGATTTCCGAACTGATTACATGGGAATCCAACAATCACAAAATTTTTATCCTTGTACTTTTCATATAAAGCTTCTAAGTCTTTATACTGCGGAGTGAAGCCGCACTTGGAGGCGGTATTCACAATTAGAATCTTTTTGCCTTTAAATGAAGAAAGGCTAACTTCCTCACCGTCAATGTTTTTTGCGCTAAACTGATGAATGGATGAAGTAGGAGTTCCTTTTCGGCCAATAAAGGCGTACAAAATTACAGCTAATGAAATGAGCGATATGAGAACGATTAGTTTATTCATTTAGCAGGTTTTAAGGGTGTAGATATTTGATTCCTAATTAATTAATTATTATGTTTGAATCTTGGACTTAAAACAAAAATCATATGAAAAAGTTTAGATTACTATTTGCGTTGTTATTTGCGCTTACAATTGTTAAAGCACAAACTATTTTAACAACTGAGCAAAATTACCAAAATTTAAAAGCAAACGGACAATTAATTCCAACTGCTAATTATAAAATGGTTAATAGCCCTGCTAATGCGGGTTCAATATCTAATAATCCAAAAGTTGCTGATGTTACTTTAAGTTCAGCTTCGGCAGCTAAAACAAATAGCACAGGTGCTTGTCAGTGTATGGTGCCAGTAGATCCAACATTTACATTGGTTCCAATGAGTGGTTATACATCACCTTATAGAAATGATGATGGATCGTCTAACTCAATTCCTTTAGGATTTAACTTTTGTTTTTACGGTACAACTTATACAAGTTGCTTTATTAATAATAATGGTAATATTTCTTTTGGTAGTGCCTATTCTACATTTAGTTCTAACTCTTTTCCTGACCCAAGTTTTGTGATGATTGCTCCTTTTTGGGGAGATGTTGATACGAGAGGTGCAGCTAGTGGTTTAGTGTATTTCAAAAAAACAGCTACTTCTATGATTATTAAATGGAGTAATGTTGGATATTATAGTTCGTACACAGATAAATTAAATGATTTTCAATTGATTATTACGGATGGCTCTGATCCACTTTTACCGAATGGTAATAATGTGGCATTTTGTTACGGAGATATGCAATGGACTACAGGAGATGCTTCCCAAGGTTCTGGAGGATTTGGTGGAGTTCCGTCTACAGTTGGTGTAAACAAAGGAGATGGAATTAACTTTGTGCAAATTGGACGTTTTGATCAGGTAGGTGTTTCTTATGATGGACCTTATGGTTTAAATGATGGTATTTCTTTTTTAGATTATAAATCTTATTTCTTTAATACCTGTGGTACAAACAACAACTTACCTCCAATTATTCAAGATGCAACTGGTGGTGGTTCTGCTTGTGGAGATACTATCAGAATTTGTTCTTTAGGAGATACATTAGTTTACACAACTACTTTTTTAGCACCAGAAGGCAATCAAACCATTTCGGTAAATGGTAGTGCCCCAACTCTAGGTGGAAATTTTCAGCCATTGGGTGTCACCACTACAACGGCAGGAACTACAACGTATGCTTGGATGGTAGTAGCAAGTCCTACTTTAACAGGAGTTCATACCGTTGTTGTAACGGGTACAGATAATGGAACACCGCCTTTATCTTCATCTGCAACCTATTTTATTAAAATTGAAAATTTAAATGTTCCACCACCTGTGATCGTTTCATCACCAGCTGGTACGGTGTGTGCTTCGCCAGGAGCAACGTTAACGGTATCAAATTGCGCAGCTTTTGATAATGTGTATTGGAGTAATGGCGCCAATGGCTGCTCAACCGCGGCTAATACAACAGGTGTATATTTTGTTACTGTTAAAAAGTTCGGATGTTTTAAGTCTTCTTCCGATTCTATTTTTGTATTCCCTAATCCAATTCCGGTAGTATTTGGCCCATTAAATTATTGTGCACCAGCTACAAGCACCACTTTATCTTTAAATCCTCCAACAGCGGGTATGGCGGCATATGCTACTTATACTTGGTCGCCTGGGCCTATTAATACAGCAACAGCAGCATTAACAGGTGGCGTAAGAACAGTTACTGTAACTGATGTTAATGGTTGCTCGGGTTCTACAACATTTACTATTTCAACAAGTACGCCAACAGTTGGTATTACAGCTAATCCAGCTTCTATTTGCGGTACAGGAACTTCTACATTAACAGCTTCAATTTCTGGTGCAACCAGTTATAGTTGGTCAAATGTAGCAACAGCTCAAACAACAACGGTTAATGTTGGCGGTGTCTATTCAGTAACGGTATCCGCTAATAATTGTGTTTCAACGGCATCAATTAATGTGTCTATTAATCCGACTCCAACAGTTGTAATTCCAGCTAACGTTGGCATGTGTTCAGGTTCTAGTGCAACGGTAGCGGTGGTTTCTTTTTCGCCAACTGGCGCTTATACTTACACATGGAGTAATGGATCAAATGCTAGTTCTTTAACCATTTCTACTGCAACGGTATTAACCCTACAAGTGACTAATAATGCTTCTGGATGCGTGAGCGCTATTTCTAATTCATGTAACGTAGTTACTGCGGCAAACCCTACAGTGGCAATGTCGGCAACACCTATTGTTTTCTGTAATGGTTCAAATGCAACATTAACACCAACAGTCACAGGTGGCCAAACAGCTTATACGTATTCTTGGACTCCTTCTGTTTTAGGAACAGCATCTACTGCAACAACATCTAACCAAGGAGTTTATTCGGTTTTAGTGCGTGATGCAAACTTATGTGTGGGTACTGCAACAGTGGCAACTGTTAAATCTACGCCATCTGTTACATTATCTTCTCCAGATTTAGTTATCTGTCCTAATGATTGCGCTGAAATTACAGCGGTAGGAACATCGTCTTTTGCTCCATTTACTTATGCTTGGTCAAATGACAATGCTTTTATTGGCGATTCAACTCTAATGTGTTCGGATGGCATAGTTACTGTTACATTTACTGATGCTCAAGGTTGCGTAGCAACTAATACAATTGCTGTTGTGGATGATGTAATACCAGTGGCAAGTTTCACTTCTACACCTCCATCACCAGTTACACCAACTATATTAATTGATTTTACAAGCACATCTACTATTGCTACTGGCTCTATTACAAGTTCGGTTTGGACTTTTGGAGATGGTAATGGATCAAGTGGCGTAAATGTGAATCATGCTTATACTACAGCTGGAACTTTCCCAATTGTATTAACAGTAACAGGTTCAAACGGATGCGCCAATTCATATACTGTCAATTATATTGTAGATGCTGTGTTGGAAATTCCAAATGTGTTTACTCCAAATGGAGATGGCGCTAATGATTTTTTAAAGTTTAAGAATTTAGAAGTGCTTGGAAGCAACAACTTAACAATTTTTAACCGTTGGGGTAAAAAGATATTTGAACAGGATAACTATAAAAATGATTGGAATGGCGGCGGATATAATGATGGCACGTATTTCTTCATATTAAGTGTTCCTATGGCTACACCTAATATTTATAAAGGATATGTGCAATTGATGCGATAAAATTGGGATTTTCAGTTATTGAGCGTAAATTTGCGCCTCAATGAATACTCAATTACTATCTCAACTAATTAAAAAAGAATTTTTACTAGAATTCCGGCAAAAGTCAACTCTTGCCGGAATTTTAGTTTATATAGTTGCTACAGTTTTCATTTCGGCTTTATGTTTCAAAAAGGTAATTCAACCAGCAGTTTGGAACGCTTTATTTTGGGTTATTTTTATGTTTATCACAGTTAATGTTTCTAGCAAAAGTTTTATGCAGGAAACTAAAGGAAAAGGCTTATATAATTACCTCTATTATAATGCCCGAACTTTTATTTTAAGTAAGATTATTTACAATATGCTATTGATGGCGGCTTTAAGTATGCTTACGTTTTTCTTTTATTCATGGTTTGTTGGGAGTATGGTTCAAGATTTTGGCATGTTTTTATTGGCCTTGTTATTCAGTTCTTCAGCCTTTTCGGGCGTGTTAAGTTTAATGAGTGCTATTGCCTCAAAAGCTAATAATAATATTAGTTTAATGGCTATTTTGAGTTTTCCTGTGTTAATGCCATTATTATTGGTGTCTGTAAAGTTGAGCAAGCATGCTATTGATGGCTTAGCTTGGAGTGTTAGCTATAAATACCTTCTCATATTAATCATGCTAAATATTGTGGTAGTTGCTTTGGCAACGCTATTATTTAATTACCTTTGGAAAGAATAAGTTTATGATAAAATGGTGGAAAATAGCAGCGGTTATTCTTATCCTATACACATTAGTATGGGGTATGTTAGCGCCTGTGCCAAAGCTTAATATTTTATACGAAACCATCCGTAATTTATTTTACCATGTGCCTATCTGGTTTGCTATGATATTTCAAATGGGATACTCAGTTGTTTTTGCAATTAGGCATTTATCAAAAAATGATTTACGTTCGGATATTATAAGCAACCAAGCTGCACAAACGGGATTATTTTTTGCTTTACCAGGTTTATTAACGGGTTGTATGTGGGCTAAGTTTACCTGGGGAACTTGGTGGACTTTTGAAGACCCAAAATTAAATGGAGTTGCCATAGCCATCTTAATTTATTTAGCATATTTTATTTTAAGAAGTTCAATTGATGATGAACTAAAGCGTGCGCGTATTGCTGCGGTGTATAATATTTTTGCCTTTGTGATGATGTTTGTATTTATAATGATTTTACCTCGATTAACAGATTCTTTACATCCAGGTAATGGCGGTAATCCTGCTTTTGGTAAATACGATTTAGACAACGATATGCGTATGGTATTTTATCCGGCCGTTATTGGTTGGGTATTATTAAGTCTTTGGATTTTAGATGTAAAAAAACGTTTAGCAATTTTAACTCATAAAAAAAATGAAGAATAAAATTATATTAATACTTGCAAGTTTATTGATTCCGTTTTTCGGAATAGCACAAGAAGCGACTGTTGAACCACAAATGGCAGATACTTTTAGAAGTGAAGGAAAGATATACGTTGTTATAGCGGTTATCTCAATCATCTTTATATGTTTGATTAGCTATTTGATTTACATCGATATGAAATTAAGAAAACTAGAAAAAAATAATTAAAAGCCCTGCGAAATTTGCGCCATATCTTTGTGCACTTTGCGGTTAAATAAAAAACACAATGAAAAAGATTCACATATTAGGAATAGTAGTTATTGCAGTTGCTATTGGAGTTATTTTTACTTCATTGCAAAGTAGCGCAACTTATTCAGATTTTACAGAGGCAGGTGCTAATCCTGAAACCGAATATCATGTGGTTGGAAAATTAAACAAAACAGTTCCTGTGCAATACGATCCAAAAATTAATGCAGACCAGTGTTCGTTCATGATGTATGATAATAAAGGGATTGAGAAAAAAGTGATACTTCATAAAAGTGTTCCTCAAGACATTCAAAAATCAGAACAAATTGTATTAATAGGAAAAATGAATGGAGACGTATTTGAGGCAGAGGAAATCCTAATGAAGTGTCCAAGTAAATACAACGATGGAAAACCAAAAGTTTAAATCATAAAAAATAATGGCTAAAATTACAGGTATAGGTGGTGTGTTTTTTAAAACTCAAAATCCAAAAGAATTAGCAGAGTGGTATAAAACTAACTTAGGATTGGAATTAGAAGCATGGGGCGGTTCTATCATAAAATGGCCAAGCGACCAAGCCTCAGATAAAGGCTTAACCGTTTGGAGTGTTGCTCCTTCTGATACAAAATGGTTTGAACCAAGCACGTCATCATTTATGATTAATTACCGTGTTGACAATATGGCTGAAATGCTCGAGCAACTAAAAGTTGGTAATGTTGAGGTTGTTAAGGGTCCTGAATATCACGAAAACGGAGTTTTTGCATGGATAATGGATCCTGCCGGAAATAAATTAGAGCTATGGGAACCTATGGCATGGGATGACAAAAACAAAAAATAATATTTATTTCTTAAAAACAATAACAAACGAATGAATTATGTAGGCGAACATCTTTGGGTAGGACAGTTGGGAAATGCATTCATTGTTTTATCGTTAATTGCGGCATTATTTTCTGGAATTGGCTATTATTTTTATGCTAAAGAAACGTTGACTTCCGAATGGAAGAAATTTGCGAACACAGCATTTACAATTCATTCTATTTCTGTTATAGGCATTGCAGCAACATTGTTTTATATGTTGTTCAATCATTTTTACGAATATTCGTATGTGTGGCAGCATAGTAATAATGAAATGCCTATGCAATATATTATGTCTTGCTTTTGGGAAGGACAAGAAGGTAGTTTCTTACTATGGGCTTTTTGGAATGTTGTACTTGGAAATATACTTCGTAAAACAATTGATGCTAAATGGGAAGCACCCACGATGGCCATTTTTGCATTAGTGCAAGTGTTTATCGCTAGCATGTTGTTGGGTGTTTTTATTGGCGATTATAAATTAGGAACGAATCCTTTTATTTTATTGAGAGAAAATCCGGAGTTCGCAAACTTGCCATTTGTACAAATGGAGAACTATTTAGAGAAACTAGATGGACGTGGATTAAATCCCTTGTTAATGAATTATTGGATGACGATTCATCCGCCAACCTTATTTTTAGGATTCTCTTCCACTTTAGTTCCTTTTGTATTTGCAATAGCAGGTTTATGGAAGCGTGACTTTACCACTTGGCAAAAACCTGCTTTAACATGGACGTTTTTTAGTATCATGATTTTAGGTACTGGTATTTTAATGGGCGGTGCTTGGGCATACGAAGCATTAAGTTTTGGTGGTTTTTGGGCATGGGATCCTGTAGAAAATTCTTCTTTAGTGCCTTGGCTAGTGATGGTGGGAGCGGGACATGTGATGATCATAAATAAAAACAAAGGAGGTTCATTATTTATGACGCACTTAATGGCAATCTCTTCATTCTTATTAGTGTTGTATTCAACCTTTTTAACTCGAAGCGGTGTTTTAGGCAATAGTTCAGTTCATGCTTTCACAGATTTAGGAATGCAAGGACAGTTAGTGATTTATGTTTTAACTTTCGTATTTATATGTGTTGTATTATTGATACACGATAAATTAATTCGAGTATCTTATGTGATGATTTCTTTATTAATGCTGTTTGCTGGCATTACATTTGGGTATAAAATTAATTTATTACTAACGTGGTTAGCCCTAAGTTTTATTATTACGATTTATTCTTACATTAAATTTTTTCCAAAAGA
>SYEI01000349.1 GCA_005800865.1 Bacteroidota bacterium
ACAGATATGTGGCTTTTTAAGAAAAAAGAATATAGCAGCGACGAAGAATTGTTGAAACACTATAAGCAAAGTGGCAACAAAGATTTGTTTGCGGACTTATTTAAAAAACACGTGTCGGTTGTATATGGAACTTGTTTGTTTTACTTGCAGGATAAAGATGAAGCTCAGGATGCTACTATGCAACTATTTGAAAAGTTGATGCTAGATATAAATAACCGAGAGATTGACAATTTTAAAGGCTGGTTAAGTTTTGTGGTAAGAAACCATTGTATTTCGATTATCAGAAAGAATAAATCGCAAAGCAAGAATATAAAGTCTTATTACGAATTTGAATATGAGGATGCTAATTACGAAACTGAAGAAAAAATAAATGCCGTAAGCGATGATGTGATGTTAGAAAACATAAAACAAGGCTTACCTAAATTAAAAGAAAATCAACGTCTATGTGTAGAGTTGTTTTACCTGAACAACAAAAGCTATCAAGATATTGCCAACCAAACTGGATTTACACTGAACGAAATAAAAAGTTACATACAAAACGGTAAACGAAATTTGAAGCTGTTACTTGAAGACCAAACCCGATTAAATAAATAAAATGCTTAACCCCAAAGACATATCAAACTATAATAACCTAAACAAATCAGAGAAGCAGGCCTTAGAAAAAGACATGCAACACGATGATTTAAGTTATTTATCATCTCTTGCCTTCGAACAATTTAAAGTTTCTGATTCAGAAATTACTAAATTAAATAGCTTAATAGACAAAAAAACAGGTAGTGGTAATTCTTCGTTCAATACCATTTTTATTAGTTTATTATGTGGCTTACTCATTGGTATTTCCATCTTCTTTGTGATATTCCAAAAAAGTAAAAATCACCCTTCTGTTTACCAATCTATTGAAGAAGAAGAACAAGCCGCCAAAAAATTAAATAACAACATTACAGAAACAGATACCGTTTTTCCTATAATTGAACATAAAGTAGTTGAACACTATAATACCATTGCAGAAAAAATTGAAGAAGAGCCTGTTGCCGAAATGCCAGAAATGTTACCAAGCAAGTCGGTGAGTTTACCTGTTGTCGAAGATAAAGAAGAAGACATTGTGTTTGCCTTTACTCCTAATGCGCCTGTGGTTTTTATCAGTAATTTAAAGGTGACTAATTACAGAATGTATTATTTTAAACAAAGTGAAGCCATCGATTTATCTATTAATACCGGCGTGTCGGCACAGTATGGTAGTAAAGCAGATATTGAACGACCGGTAATGAATAGTTCAAATACCTATTTAGCGCACAAAGTCATTGCCCAAGCCATGCGTTTATTTAATTCGAAACACATTACAAGCTGCATAGAAGAATTAGCTATACTTTATAAATACAATAAAGACGATGCAAACGCTCAGTTTTATTTAGGTATGTGTTATTATCAATTAAATAAATACGGTATCGCAGAAACCTATTTTCAAAAAAACTTAGATAACGTCAATAATATTTTTCATCAAGAGTCTGAGTTTTACCAAGCACTATGTTTACTTAATTTAAAACAAACCGATGAGGCTTTAAAGCAATTACAAACCATTGTCAACAATAAGGGTTTTTATAGCGAACGTGCTAAGGAATCGATTCATAAACATTCAAAATAGTTTTTATCTTTGAGTTGCAATGGATAAAAGCATACGACTAGACAGTTATTTATGGGCCATACGAATGTATAAATCACGTTCGTTGGCAAGCGATGCTATTAAGGGTAATAAAGTAAAACTAAATGATGAGATTGTGAAAGCAGCCCATATTGTAAAAATTGGAGAACGCTATACCTTATCTTATCCTCAAGGCGTAAAAAAAATAATTGAAGTGACGGGCATTATCGATAAGCGACAAAGTTTTGAAATTGCCAAAGCCAACTATATTGATCACTCTCCACCTATTGAAAAACTAGAACGAATGCCATCGGTGTTTTTTATGCCCAACATGCAGCGAGACAGAGGCGCTGGTCGTCCTACCAAAAAAGATAAACGAGATATGGATGATTTTAGAAGGGATTAATTATATCAAAAAAGGGTAGCAAATTGCTACCCTTTTTGTTTTTTAATTATTACTGAATATAACTCAGCTTCAACATATTCGTACGACCTTTTTCTTTCATTGGCATACTTGCTAAATTGATTACCAAATCATCTGCTCTCACAAAACCACCTTCTTTGATATAGTCTTTTAAGTCTGCAATGGTTTGATCGGTGCTTTCATATTTATCATAGTAAAATCCACGAACACCCCACACTAAACTTAAAGCGTTTAATAAGGATTTATTATCTGTGAAAATATATACGTTTGCTTTAGGTCGGTGGCTACTTAGTTTAAAAGCTGTGTATCCACTGTGTGTCATCGAAATAATAGCCGATACATTGGCTTGCTTAGCCATCACACTGGCGTTATAACAAATACTATCAGTAATATAAGTAACTGTTTTTAATTCAGGCTCGTGTTCTTTATAATAAATACGATCATCGCTTTCTATTTGTGTAATAATACGACGCATGTATTCAATTACTTTTACAGGGTAACGACCAACAGATGTTTCTGCACTCAACATTACCGCATCTGCTCCGTCTAATACCGCATTCGCTACATCATTTACTTCAGCACGTGTTGGTGTGTATGCTGTAATCATACTCTCCATCATTTGTGTAGCAATAATAACTGGTTTAGAAGCCGCAATACATTTATTTACAATCATCTTTTGTAATAATGGCACTTGCTCCATTGGCATCTCTACTCCTAAATCTCCACGAGCTACCATCACGCCATCAGTCACTTCAATAATTTTATCAATCTCTTTAATGGCTTCTGGTTTTTCAATCTTAGCAATTACGCGAGCGTTCTTTTTCTTTGAACGGATAATATCTTTTAGTTCAACGATATCTGTTACACTTCTCACAAAGGATAAACCAATCCATTCAAAATCATTTTCTAAGGCAAAATCTAAATCACGTAAATCTTTTAAAGTTAAACATGGTAAAGAAATTTTTGTGTTTGGCAAGTTCACTCCTTTTTTAGATGATAAAGTTCCACCTGCAATAATAGTACAACGCACTTCATCTTTACGATTGGTTTCGATGACTTTCAAGGTAATTTTACCATCATCAATTAATACCAATTCCCCTGCCGCTACATCTTGCGGAAACTGAGGATAGGTAATAAATATTCTGTCTGCCGTTCCTTCGCTTTCTTTGGTTGTAATAATAATTTCCTGACCATTAATTAATTCAACGGCATTATCCTTTACTTTACCAATACGCAATTTAGGGCCTTGTAAATCTCCTAAAATACCAACGTGACGGTTTAATTTTTTATTTAAAATTCTAATATTGTCAATCACATGTTTAATCGGTTCGTAATCACCATGCGAAAAATTAATACGACAAATATCTAATCCTGCATTAAATAATTCTTCTAGTACGGCAATGTTTTCAGTCGATGGACCCATTGTGGCCACAATCTTTGTTTTGTTATAAGTATAGCTCATAGTGATAAATTGGTACACGAATGTAACAATTTTGAGTCAAAAAATGGCATTATTAAATCATTATGTATTAGGTAAATTTTTCTTCTTTTCTTTTTGCTTGAACAAAAAGAAACAATCCCGATAGCTATCGGGACAAGGCAATTCGCCAAAACCAACCGCACTATTACCAACGTATGCATTTGCGTAAGCAAAACTTATCTGCGTGAGGGATGCAAGCGCAAATCCTTTTGCCTGCATCTTGCAAAAGATTGAAGCGACAGCCCGGCCCTTGGGGACACGCCCAAAAAATGAAGGAACCTATTAAATCATTATCTAATTTTGTAACTTAGCCCTTTTTATTACCATTATGCCTAACAAACTCGAGAAATTTGCTGAACTAAATACCTTTTCTAATACCCTTGCTTTTCACCATTTTGACATCCCAAACGGATTTGCTAAAAAAGGAAAGTGGCATGAAGACATGTTTAAAAACCAAAATCCTATTGTGTTGGAGTTAGGTTGCGGACAAGGTGAATACACTATTGGCTTATCTGAAAATAATACTTCAAAAAACTTTATTGGGGTTGACGTTAAAGGAAATCGTATTTGGACAGGCGCCAAAAAAGCGATGCAAAATCAAATGGGTCATGTCGCTTTTTTAAGAACGCGTATTGATTTTATTGACCAATGTTTTGCTGAAAACGAAGTGTCTGAAATATGGATCACCTTTCCTGACCCCCAACCACAAAAAAACAGAGCGCGTAAACGCTTAACCAATCCTGATTTCTTTTTGAATCGCTATAAAAAAATATTAAAGCCGGGTGGATTAGTTCATTTAAAAACTGACAGTACCTTTTTTTATGAATATACCATGGACGTGATTAAAGAAAGAAAACTAAACTTGCTATTTTCTACAAACGATTTATATAAAAACTGTCCCGAAGGAAGAGAAGAGCTAACCCGTATTAAAACATATTACGAAACTTTATTTACAGGAAGAGGCGAGGATATTAAATACTGTTGTTTTCAATTAGATTAACATGGCGATAAAACGATTACCCCATAAATCGCATTTCTATAACAAGCTCATTAAGAGTATTGCTTTAGGAACCATTTTTTTAGTTGTATCCCTAGCTATTGGTGTTGTTGGTTATCACTATTTTTTTAATATCACATGGTTAGATAGTTTGGTAAATGCCAGCATGATTTTAACAGGGATGGGGCCTGTAGATAGAGCAGAAACGGATGGCGCTAAATGGTTTTCTTCTATATACGCCATCTACAGTGGTGTTGCTTTTTTAACGAGCGTTGCTGTAATTTTTGGACCCATCGTTCATCGCTTTTTACATCAATTTAAAATAGATGTAGAGGAAGAATAATTAAGGAAAATTAACCTCTTTTATAAAATAAAAAACTTAAACTTGTAAGATGCTATCACTTTTTATAAACTGGAATCCAAGTCCAGATATTTTTACAATACCAGGCATTGATTGGCCTGTGCGTTGGTATGGTTTATCATGGGCTATGGCCTTTATAGGTTGTCATTTTTTTATGAACCGCATTTATAAAGCGGAAGGCAGAACAGAAGCTCAACTAGACGTTTTAACGTTATACATTGTAGTTGCTACTGTTTTAGGCGCTCGTCTTGGTCATTGTTTATTTTATGGTTGGGAATATTATTCGCAACACCCACTCGAAATATTAAAAGTATGGGAAGGCGGGTTAGCAAGCCACGGTGGCGGTATTGGGATTTTAATTGGCATGTGGTTATACTGCCGAAAAACAAAAGAAAGTTGGTTGTGGTTATTTGACCGCTTAATTGTGGTGGTTCCTTTTGCTTCGTTTATGATACGTTTTGGAAATTTAATGAACTCCGAAATTATTGGTGAGCCAACCAATGTGCCTTGGGCTTTTGTGTTTCATCAAGTAGATGAATTACCTCGTCACCCTACACAATTGTATGAAGCCATTTTTTATTTCTTCTTGTTCGTGTTATTTTACTGGCTTTGGAAAAACAAACGCAACGATTTTGGAAAAGGATTTATGTTTGGGTTATTTTGTGTATTAATGTTCGGCTTCCGTTTTGGTATGGAGTTTATGAAAGAAAATCAAGAAGCGTTTGAAGCTTCGTTACCAATTAATATGGGACAAATTTTAAGTATTCCTTTTATATTAGTTGGCCTTTATATGATGTATCGTTCTAAACAAGAAAGCAAACACATTAACCCTAGCGAAACAGTTGCACCACAAAACTCTTAAACTATGACACTATTAAATACATTCGACCCTAAAACAACAGAAAAAACATTTGAGCGTTTAGAAAAACTAAACTACATGAGTAAGCCGCAATGGGGCAAAATGAATGTAGCACAAATGTTAGCACATTTAAATGTGGCTTATGATTTTGCTTATGGTAGAAAAAATTCTAATTTGAATTTCTTTGCAAAATTTATGGTTAAATTATTTGTAAAAAATATTGTGGTGGGAGAAAAACCTTATACCAAAAATTCACGCACTGCACCAGAATTTATTATAGCAAATGAACGTGACTTTGAAAAAGAAAAATCCATCTTTATTGATAAC
>SYEI01000041.1 GCA_005800865.1 Bacteroidota bacterium
AAAAGAAAATGAAAATCTTGTAGTGAATGTAAATTTAATGCCAGATGCATTGGGTTTAGATGAAGTTGTGATTTCTGGTACCATGAAGGAAGTTTCTAAAACAGAAAGTCCTGTGCCAGTAGAAGTGTATACACCCGCGTTATTTAAAAAAAATCCAACACCAAGTATTTTTGATGCCCTTCAAAATGTAAATGGGGTTCGTCCGCAATTAAATTGTAATGTATGTAATACGGGTGATATACATATTAATGGTTTAGAAGGACCTTATACCATGATTATGATAGATGGAATGCCAATTGTGAGCGGTTTATCTTCGGTGTATGGTTTATCGGGAATTCCTAATAGTTTGGTTGAGCGAATTGAAATTGTTAAAGGTCCAGCTTCATCGTTATATGGTAGCGAAGCAGTAGGTGGGTTAATTAATATCATCACCAAAAAAACAGCTAATGCTGATAAATTAAATTTAGATGTAATGGCAACGTCTTATCAAGAATATAATGTAGATGCAGGAATAAAATATAAACTAGGAAAAAAAGTAAATGCCTTATTGGGTATGAATTATTACAACTATCAAAACCCAGTGGATCATAATAACGATGGTTTTACGGATGTGACCTTGCAGCAACGAATTTCGGTGTTTAATAAATTTAATTTTATTAGAAGAGATAATCGTGAAGCTTCTATTGCTTTGCGATATTATTACGAAGATAGATGGGGCGGTGATATGAAGTGGAATCAAAAATGGCGAGGAACAGATAGTATTTATGGAGAAAGTATATTTACAAATAGATATGAAGTGATAGGAAAATACCAACTGCCTTTAAAAGAACGCTTTTTTTATAATGTATCTTTTAATAATCACGATCAGAATTCTTATTATGGTACTATAAAGTTTAATGCTCAACAAAAAATACTATTTAATCAATTGTATTGGGAAAAAGAGTTTGAAAAACATTCTTTGTTAATTGGTGCTGCTTATCGCTATACGTGGTATGATGATAATACGGTAATTACACAAACAAACGACTCTATTAATCCTAAAAATAGGCCTAATAATGTGGCATTGCCTGGTGTATTTATACAAGATGAAATAAAATTTAATTGTAATCATAAACTATTGCTAGGTTTTAGATACGATTACAATCAAGCACACGGCAATATTTACACACCTCGTGTTGCATATAAATGGACCTTGAATTCAAAAAACATCTTAAGATTAAACGCAGGTACAGGTTATCGTGTGGCTAATGTTTTTAGCGAAGATCATGCAGCTTTGACAGGTTCAAGAGAAGTGATTGTTTTAGGTAATTTAAAACCCGAACAAAGCGTCAATGTGAATTTAAATTATGTAACTAAGTTTTATAAAGAGAAATTTATTTTAGGGATTGATCTATCGGTTTTTTACACCCGATTTAGTAACCGTATTATTGCGGATTATGATAGCGACCCAAACAAAATTTATTTTGATAATTTAAATGGCTTTGCTATTTCGCAGGGCGCATCTGCTAATATTGATTTAGCATTTAATAAAATCCCCTTAAAGTTTTTAGTTGGTGGAACGTATATGGATAATTATAAAGTAGAAAATGGTCTTCAATCTCGTCAGGTATTAACGGAGAACTTTACAGGCACTTGGGCAGTAAGTTATGAATGGAAGAAATTAGGATTGAGTTTTGATTACACCGGAAATATTTATAGTCCGATGCGCTTACCATTATTAGGAGCTTTAGATCCAAGAAAAGAATATTCGCCATGGTGGAGTATTCAAAATATTCAAATAACTAAAAAACTGAAACGTTTTGAAATTTATGGAGGAGTAAAAAATTTATTAAACTATACTCCACCAGCAAATAGCATTGCTCGTCCGTTTGATGCTTTTGATAAAGGTGTGCAGTATAATGCAGCGGGTCAAGTTATTTCAACTGCAAATAATCCTTATGCTCAAAGTTTTGACCCAACGTATATGTTTGCTCCCAATCAGGGAATAAGAGGCTTTTTAGGTGTGCGATTTAAATTGTAGTAAAACTCATTTATTAGCAAAAAACCATTATTTTAGTGCATCAAAATAATAGCAACATATATCTGTGTTTTATTTACTGTGGGTTTGTTTTCACAAACTCGTCAGATTGATTCATTAAAATTAATTTCGAAAAATCCGAGCAGATTGCCTAAAAAAAGCACCAAAATAACAATTAGAGAAATTAGGAAATAAGGATTTTGAAATTGCAGTCCCCAGCCTAGAGAATTGCCGGTAAATTTGATGATTGTGGCAAGAATAGCGAAGGCAAAAAAGCAGGATAAAATGCCGCAAATTGTTGCGAGAAAAGCGAAGCGAATTCCTGCAATTGGCGCTTCCGAATGTTTAATTACCGAGATCAGCTTGATTGATAAAACCGGCAAAACGCAAGGCATGATGTTTAAAATTGCTCCGCCGAAAATTGCTAGCAAAATGGCGTAAAGCAAGGTGAACATAGGCTTGGCTTTTGGTTTAGTTTGGGTGACGACTTCTTTTGTTGCGGTGATTTCTTTCTCTAAAAATTTTTGAATTTCTGCCAAAGATTCTTGGTCAATTTCATCAGAA
>SYEI01000042.1 GCA_005800865.1 Bacteroidota bacterium
AGTGAAAACAAATATTAAAGTCAATAAAAAATAATTATCTTTGATGCCCTCTAACATAAACTAATTAGAGGATTGGATTGATTTTTAACTAAAATAAACTTATGAAGTTCCTACGCTTTTACATTTTATACCGATTACAATTTATTATTGCCCTAATTGCTTTAGGTGTTTTATCTCATTTTTTCTTAGATTTAGTAACTGCCTGGATATTATATTCTTTGGCAATTATTTCTATTGTTTTGTATTTTATGATGGGAACCATGCGTATTGTGCAAGAAGCTGTTACAGACGGTGATGTTGAAAAAGCACAGTTATATCTAGATAAAATTATTTTTCCTCGTTTATTGTTTAAACCAATTCGTTCGGGATATTATATGTTACAAAGTAATTTATCAATGGCTTCTAATGATTTAGATAAAGCAGAATCGAACATCAGACAAAGCTTAAAAATTAAATCAAAAATTACGGGTGATATGGAAGGTTCTAACTTAATGCAGTTAGGATTTATTGAATTAAAGAAAGGCAATACAAAGCAAGCTCGTATTCATTTAATGGAAGCTGTAAAAGCTGGAATACCAGATAAAGAAAGCTTAGCAGCCGCTCATTTACAATTATGTAATATTGAAGCTCAGCGTATGCAATATAAAATTGCCAAACAACATTTCAAAAAAGCAAAAGATTTAAAACCTAAAAACGACGAAATTCTTTCTCAATTAAAACAAATGGAAAAGCAGATTAGCCGTATGCCGGGATAAAATAAAAAAAGCTGAATGTGAGTTCAGCTTTTTTTTATGAGTTTAAATTCCCTTTGGATAACACAAAAAATATTTCGTTACTTTTTTACTCAACATCTTTATATTTAATTGGTCAGATGCTTTTGCTACATCAATTAATTGACCATTTTTGTGTAAGATGTTAATCTGAACTTTAGAGGAATTGTAAGCACTATTATTGACACTTTCCGCAAATACAAAATACTCAGATTCCTTTTTCGTTAATTTATATTTCTTCATCACCTTTTCTTGAATTTGGTTTTTGTAGGTAGGCGTGAAGTTTTTGTTTTGTAATTCAATTTTGTATAAGTTTCTATCAATGATATTTGTGCATAAAGTTGATAAAACAATGTCTTTATGATTCATCCATACTTTTACAGAAGCCATAATATCGTAATCATCTAATAAGACAAACTGCTGTAATAATTCTGGTTTACTAATAAAATCTTTTTTGCTGAAATTGTTTTTTAAGAATAAAGACAGAGCAGGAGTCGCAAATAAATCTTCGCCAGCCAATGATAGTTCTTTGGCACGTTTTAAAACATTCACTAATAATTTCTCTGCGCTTAAAACAGTTTTATGTAAATACACTTGCCAGTACATTAAACGGCGAGCAATTAAAAAACTCTCTACACTATAAATTCCTTTTGCCTCAACTACTAAATTTCCATCCTTTACATTCAGCATTTTAATTATACGGTCGCTACTCACAACACCTTCTGATACACCAGTAAAAAAACTGTCTCTATTTAAATAATCTAATCTGTCCATATCTAACTGACTAGAAACTAATTGATGTAAGAATTTTTTAGGATGTTCGTTCTTAAAAATTTTAATGGCTAAACTTAATTTGCCTTTAAAAGTTTTGTTCAATTCATCCATCAACATAGTTGAAATATCTTCGTGATGAATTCCTTTTACAATGGTATGCTCTAAAGCATGAGAAAAAGGACCGTGACCAATATCATGCAATAAAATGGCTACAATTGCTGCCCTTGATTCTTCCTCTGTAATTTTAATATCTTTTGACTTCAATACTTGTATAGCCTCAGTCATTAGATACATAGCTCCAATAGCGTGATGAAAACGTGTATGCAGGGCGCCAGGATAAACCAAATTGGTTAAGCCTAATTGTTTAATTCTGCGCAAACGCTGAAAAATAGGGTGATTTATTAAATCATATACCAAATCATCTGGCAATGTTACAAAGCCATAGATGGGGTCGTTAATAATTTTTCGTTTGTTTGAAACCATATTTTTTAAGAAGTATTACAACAAACAAATCTACTATTTTTATACCGTTTTTATCATACAAATAGTATCATAAATAGAGCATAAATGCTTATTTTTGCTCTTCAAATTTAAAACTGCGTTATGCCAAAAATATCTACAAAGGCAATTGAAATGCCTTCTTCTCCAATTCGTAAATTAGTTCCTTTTGCCGAAGCAGCTAAAAAACGTGGTACTAAAATTTATCACTTAAATATTGGTCAACCTGATATTGAAACACCTCCTTCTTTTTTAAATGCAGTTAAGACAGCCGATTTTAAAGTATTGGAGTATAGTCACAGTGCAGGTAATGAAAGCTATCGTAAAAAATTATGCAATTATTATAAATCATATAATATTAATATCGACTCATCTGAGGTTATCATTACTTGTGGTGGTTCTGAAGCGATTGAAATTACCATGAAAACTTGTTTTAATGAAGGTGATGAAGTCATTATTCCTGAACCATTTTATGCAAACTACAATGGTTTTTCTACTGCAGCTGGCGTTAAAGTTGTACCAGTAAGAAGTTATATTGAAACGGGGTTTGCATTGCCTCCAATTAGTGATTTTGAAAAGGTCATTACTCCTAAAACAAAAGGGATTATGATTTGTAATCCTGGAAATCCAACGGGTTATTTATATACAAAAGCAGAATTAGAAGCTTTGCGTGACTTAGTAAAAAAATACGATCTGTATTTGTTAAGTGATGAAGTGTACCGTGAATTTTGTTATGATGGAAAAGAATATGTTTCTGTTATGCATTTAGATGGGATTGAAAATAATGTAGTATTATTAGATTCTATTTCTAAACGTTATAGTGCTTGCGGTGCTCGCATTGGAGCGATGATTAGTAAAAACAAAGAAGTAATGGCAGCAGCTATGAAATTTGCTCAGGCTCGTTTATCGCCACCAAGCTACGGACAAATAGGAGCAGAGGCTGCATTAGATACACCTCAATCTTATTTTGACGGGGTAAAAACAGAATATATTGCACGTAGAGATTATGTGATTGAAGAAATCAATAAAATTGATGGTGTGTTTTGTCCGAAACCAAGCGGTGCCTTTTACTGTATTGCTCGCTTGCCAATTGATAATTCAGATAAATTTTGTCAATGGTTATTAGAAGAGTTTTCGTTTGATGGTAAAACAGTGATGATGGCTCCAGCAACAGGATTTTATTCAACACCAGGTGCAGGAACTAACGAAGTGCGTTTAGCTTATGTATTAAATAAAGAAGATTTAAAAAATGCAATTTTGTGCTTAAAAGAAGCATTGAAAATATATCCAGGCAAAACAAATTAAGAGATAAATATATTATGATTTAAAGCCAGAGTTTAGCTCTGGCTTTTTTGTTTTCAGACAGACTGACTGTAAAAATCGATTATTGTCAGTATTTATGGCTTGGTATGTTTTTGGAGAAACTCAGGTTATGAGAAAATTTCCTCTATCAGAATTATTATCGGTTATTAAATACCCTTTATTGTTTTTGACAATATGCTGGGCGGTGTTTTTAGCAGATTACAATTGGGACTTAAATTTTTATTTATTTGGCGTCAATCCAAGAACCATATCTGGTTTAAAAGGCATCTTGTTTTCTCCTTTTATTCATGGTGATTTTGGGCACATTATTAATAACAGTCTCCCGATTTTTATTTTAAGTTCCATGATTTTTTATTTCTATAAACCCATTGCATGGTCTTCCATACTTTGGATTTATGTTATTAGCGGTATTTGGTTATGGGTTGGTGGTAGAAATAGTGATGTCATTCCCAACTACCATTTTGGTGCAAGCACCTTAATTTACGGATTTGCTTCATTCTTATTTTTTAGTGGCGTTTTTAGAAAACATAAGCAACTCATGATGGTTTCGGCATTTGTTGTTTTTATGTATGGAAGCATCACGCATGGTATTTTTCCATTTGACACACGAGTTTCGTGGGAAGGGCATTTATTTGGAGCCATATCGGGTGTTTTAGTAGCTTATAATTACCGAAAAGATGGTCCGCAGCCAATAGCATACCAATGGCCCGAAGAAGAAATTGATTTAGAAGCGATTGCTAATCAACAGCTATTAGAAGAGCAACAAACGGAAGAAATACTCAGGCAAATGCAAAATGATAAACCATCTTTAGATCCTTTTCAAATCGTGTATCATTATCGAGAATCAGAAGAGAATAAACCTCCCGAAATAAAAGGATAGGAACACGGATTTTACTGATTTAACGGATGTTCACAGATTTTTTGTTTTCAATCCGTATAAATCCTTTCTATCTGATTGATCTGTGGCCAATTAAAATATTGTTCCCACAACAGGAACACAGATTTATTTATTTTTAATCCGTGTAAATCTGCCTAATCCGCTTCATCCGTGTTCCTATTAAAAGGTCGCTGAGTTTTTACCCAAGGCTTGCCGAAGGGGTGTCGAAGGCCAACCTAAAATCCTTATTTTTTTAACAAAAAATTTTGAGTATATTTGCCCGAATTTTAACACCGAAAATTCATTCTTATGGCATCAACACTTTTAGCAAACAAATTTGCTCCCGAAGGTTTAACGTATGATGATGTTTTATTAGTTCCAGCTTATTCAGAAGTTTTACCTCGTGAGGTAAACATTTCTAGTCAGTTTACTAAAAACATCCGTATAAATTCTCCAATTGTTTCAGCAGCTATGGATACTGTTACTGAGTATCAAATGGCTATTACAATTGCTCAGGAAGGTGGAATAGG
>SYEI01000350.1 GCA_005800865.1 Bacteroidota bacterium
ATGAATTTGTGATTGAAGAAACTAGAAGAGAAAAAAAACCAGTAGGAAAAGGAAATCATACCGTAGTAGAAAATATAACGCTAACATATAATCAAACAAAAGAAACAAAATCAGTATTACCATTTTAAAAAAACAAAACAATGGAAAGTGTAAATTTAATTGAATCATTCTCGTTATTTAAAGAAGACAAAAACATTGATCGCGCAACGTTAATGAGCATCATCGAAGATGTATTTCGTGCTATGTTAATCAAAAAATATGGCTCAGATAAAAACTTTGATATTATCGTAAACCCTGATAAAGGAGATATCGAAATTTATAAAAACAGAACCATTGTTGACGATGAGTTTGCTGAAGATTCGTTTGATTATGATCCAAATAAACATATCAGTTTAACCGATGCTCATAAAATTGAACCTGATTTCGAAATCGGTGAAGAGGTTACTGAGTTAGTAAAATTAGATGAAATTGGTCGTCGTAATGTATTATCAGTACGTCAAAATTTAGTTCAAAAAATTCTTGAATTAGAAAAAACAAGTATTTATAACAAGTACAAAGAGCGTGTTGGTGATATTATCAACGCTGAGGTTTACCAAGTTTGGAAAAAAGAAATTATGTTGTTGGATGATGAAGGCAACGAATTATTATTGCCAAAAACAGAACAAATTCCTTCTGATTTCTTCAAAAAAGGAGATTCTGTAAAAGCAGTAGTATATAAAGTAGAATTAAAAAACGGAACACCTTCAGTAATCATGTCTCGTACAGCGCCAACTTTCTTAGAGCGTTTATTTGAAATGGAAGTTCCTGAAGTTTTTGATGGTTTAATCACTATCAAGAAAATTGTTCGTGAACCAGGTGAAAGAGCTAAAGTAGCTGTTGAATCTTATGATGATAGAATTGACCCAGTTGGAGCTTGTGTTGGTATGAAAGGTTCTCGTATTCACGGTATTGTTCGTGAATTAAAAAATGAAAATATTGATGTGATTAATTATACATCAAATGCTCAATTATTAATTCAACGTTCATTAAGCCCTGCAAAAGTAACTTCGGTTAAATTAAACGAAGAAACTAAACGTGCAGAGGTATTTTTAAAACCTGATCAAATCTCTTTAGCAATTGGTAAAGGTGGTTTCAATATTAAATTAGCTGGTAAATTAACTGGATACGAAATTGATGTATTCCGTGATAACGATGAAGCAGTTGTTGATATTGATGACGTTGACTTGGTAGAATTCTCTGATGAGATTGAAGAATCAGTAATTAATGCATTACAAGCAATTGGTTGCGATACAGCAAAATCAGTATTAGAATTAGACGTTGCAGATTTAGTTCGTAGAACAGGATTAACGGAAGATGTGATTGAAGATGTGAAGCAAGTGTTACAATCTGAGTTCGAAGATTAATAGATTGTTAAGATTGAAGAGTTAGCTTTCTTTTAGTTAAATAAAAAAGCAATTTTGATACATAAAAAAGACGAGGAATAAGGTATGTCAGACGTAAAAACAATGCGATTAAGTAAAGTAGCTAAAGAATTTAATTTATCCTTAGGGAAAATTACTGAGTTCTTGGCTTCAAAAGGTCGCCCGGTAGAAAACAATCCCAACGCCAAAATTGGCGATGATGAATATTCTTTGTTATCCAAAGAATTTTCGGGAGATAAGTCTGCCAAAGAAGAAGCTCAAACAGTGGGCCTTAATCTTAACAAATTAAAACGTGAGTCGTTAGTTGTTGAAGATATTAAGGCTATTAAAGCTAAAGAGCAAGAAGAGCAACGCGAAAAAGAATTAGCTGCAGCTGCCGCTCAAAAAGCAGCTGATGAAAAAAGAAAAGCAGAAGAAGCGAAAGCAGAAGCTGAAAGAATGGCTAAATTAGTAACGCCAGTTGAAAAAACAGAAGCAACGGATAGTACTTCTACTTTAACTGGACCGAAGGTTTTAGGTAAAATGGACTTAAGTGCCTTAAACCAAAAAACCAAACCAGACAAAAAATCTAAAAAAGATAAAGAGGAAGAAAAAGCAGCAGAGGAAAAAGCTACTAAAGCAACAAAAGGTAAAAAGAAAAAAGAAGATGAGCCTGTTGTTGAAGAAATAGTAGCTGTTGTTGTTCCTTCTGTTGAAGTACCTGAAGAGGCTGAAGAGCAAAAAGAGGTGTTTCATGAAACGGTTTATCAAAAATTAGAAGGACCAAAAATTATGGGTAAAATTGAATTACCTGTAATTAAAGAAGTTAAAAAAGGTGGTGCACCAAATACAGCTGCCGGAAATGCGGCAGATAAGAAAAAGCGTAAGCGTATTCGTAAAGGCGGCATGAGCCAAGAGGAAATTAAAAAAGTAGGTACTGAGCAAGCTCAGATAGCTAAAGATAGAGCCAAAGAAAAATATGGCGACCCTCGTGCTAAAAAACCTGCTACTCGCGAAGCTCGTCCGGCATTAACAGACGTTGAAATTCAAGCACAAATTAAAGAAACATTAGCTCGTTTAAGTAGCAAAGGCTCAAAATCTAAAACATCAAAATATCGTAGAGATAAACGTGATGATGTGAGAGAGAAAATGGCTGATGAACAAGAGGCTTCAGACTTAGAAAAGAAAACATTAAAAGTTACTGAATTCGTTTCGGCTAATCAATTAGCGCAAATGATGAATGTTTCTGTTACACAAATTATTTCTACTTGTATGAGTTTAGGAATGTTTGTATCTATCAATCAACGTTTAGATGCTGAAACTTTAGCAATTGTAGCTGAAGAGTTTGGATATAAAACGGAGTTTGTAAGTGTAGAGGTTCAAGAAGCGATTGAAGAGCAAGAAGCGGAAAATCCAGATGATTTAGTTGAACGTCCGCCAATTGTTACTATCATGGGTCACGTTGATCATGGTAAAACTTCGTTGTTAGATTATATTCGTAAGTCAAATGTAATTGCAGGTGAGGCTGGTGGAATTACCCAGCACATTGGTAGTTATAATGTGAAAATGGAAAGCGGTAAATCGGTTACATTTTTAGATACTCCTGGTCACGAGGCTTTTACTGCCATGCGTGCACGTGGAGCTAAAGTAACCGACGTTGTAATTATTGTGGTTGCCGCTGATGATAGCGTAATGCCTCAAACAAAAGAGGCAATTAACCATGCTCAAGCAGCTGGTGTACCAATGATTATTGCAATTAACAAGATTGATAAGCCAGGCGCAAATCCTGATAAAATCCGTGAAGCTTTATCTGCTATGAATATTTTAGTAGAAGAGTGGGGTGGTAAAGTTCAATGTCAAGAAATCTCAGCTAAAATGGGAAAAAACATTGATTTATTATTAGAGAAAGTTGTATTAGAAGCAGAGATATTAGAGTTAAAAGCGAATCCAAATGCAAAAGCATCTGGTTCTGTTATTGAAGCAAAATTAGATAAAGGACGTGGACACGTTGTAGATATTATTGTTCAAAAAGGAACGATGCGTGTTGGAGATATTGTTGTAGCAGGTTGTTACAGCGGTAGAGTAAAAGCAATGACTAATGAGCATGGATTAAATGTTAAAGAAGCAGGACCTTCCATGCCAGTTCAGTTATTAGGTTTAAATGGAGCGCCTACAGCAGGTGATAAATTTAACGTGATGAGTGATGAACGTGAGGCACGTGAATTAGCAAACAAGCGTTTACAATTACAACGTGAGCAAGGTATCCGTACACAAAAACATATTACATTAGATGAGATTGGAAGACGTTTAGCAATAGGCGATTTCAAGGAATTAAATGTAATTGTGAAGGGTGATGTGGATGGTTCTATTGAAGCCTTATCAGATTCATTATTGAAATTATCAACAGAGAAAATACAAGTTAACATCATTCATAAATCAGTTGGTGCTATTAGCGAAACAGACGTTATGTTAGCTAGTGCGTCAAATGCTATTATCGTTGGTTTCCAAGTTCGTCCTTCGGTTACCGCTCGTAAATTAGCAGAAACCGAAGAAATTGACATCCGTTTATATTCAATTATTTACGATGCAATTAATGAGGTGAAAGCGGCAATGGAAGGTATGTTAGCTCCTGAATTTGAAGAGAAAATTGTATGTAACATCGTTGTTCGTGAGGTATTTAATATCACTAAAGTTGGTACCATTGCAGGTGCTTATGTACTAGATGGTAAGGTAATGCGTAACACTAAAGTACGCGTGATTCGTGATGGTATTGTTTTATTTACAGGTGGATTAGGCTCATTAAAACGCTTTAAAGACGATGTAAAAGAAGTAACTGCTAACTACGAATGTGGTTTAAATATTGATGGCTTTGATGATATTAAAGTAGATGATATCATTGAAGGTTACGATATGGTTGAGATTAAAGCAAAGCTTTAAATTACGATTTACGAAGTTTGAAGTACGAATGAAGAAATAGAGTTAACGTTTCCGTCACTCCAAATTCGTAATTCTCCTTCGCATTGGGGGGATTAGCTCATTTGGCTAGAGCGCTTCGCTGGCAGTGAAGAGGTGATCGGTTCGAATCCGATATTCTCCACGCATATTACAAAAGTCAGAAGTTTACTTCTGACTTTTTTGATTTTTGAATGAACGCAAACCGCATGGCGGATTTACAGTGAAATAAAAAAATAAAAAAGCGAGTCGCTGGAATGGACTTTTGTTTTGCAATAATGCAATTATCGGGCTTTCAATCCAAAATTTCCTACTTAATTTTCAGATTTATTTAGAACTTTTTTATTGGATTAACTATCTGGTTTAACATAATTATCTTTCTATAACTAAAGATTATATTATTAACACAATTTAAGATGAATTACCTCTAATATTTGCCATATATCGGTTAAAAGTGTAAATTCGTGACTCTTAAATTAATGAATTTAGCTGAGCAAATAAATACACAAAAAGTGCCGCAACACATTGCTATTATTATGGATGGTAATGGGCGTTGGGCTAAGCAGCAAGGCGAAAATAGAATTTACGGACATTACGAAGGTGTGAATTCGGTAAGAGCAGTTGTTGAAGCTGCTGGAGAAGTGGGCGTTAAATACATAACACTTTACGCTTTTAGTACCGAAAACTGGAACCGTCCGAAAGAAGAAGTAGATGCACTAATGGAATTATTAGTTTCTACAATTAGTGCAGAAACACCTCAGTTAAATAAAAAGAATGTTCGTTTACAAGCCATCGGTAACTTAAATAGTTTGCCGCCAGCTTGTTTAGAAGAATTAAATGAATCTATCGAATTAACTTCAAAAAACACAGGATTAACATTAGTATTAGCTTTGAGCTATTCTGCTAAATGGGAATTGATAGACGCCGTAAAACAAATTGCTACTCAAGTAAAAAATGGCACTTTAGCTATTGACGATATTAGTGAAAAACATTTTGAACAAGGTCTTTGTACTAAAAATATTCCAGATCCTGAATTAATGATTCGTACAAGCGGAGAACACCGCATTAGTAATTTTTTATTATGGCAGTTAGCTTATGCTGAATTTTATTTTACAGAAAAGTTGTGGCCAGATTTCCGCAAGGATGACTTATACGAAGCTATTTTAAATTACCAAAACCGAGAACGTCGCTTCGGAAAAACCAGCGAACAATTAACTCAACCTTAATAATGACATTTTTAAAATACGCTGTTTTCTTTTTTCTATTAGCTATTGGTAACATGGCTTCTGCTCAGATTATTTCTTCTGAATCATCTTCTGCAGAGCCCATTGATTGGTCTAAGCCAAAAGAATATACACTTGGTCCTATTGAAGTTGAAGCTAAAGAAACCGATAAAAATGTGATCCGACTTTTGTCTGGATTAACAAGTGGCGATAAAATTCAAATACCTGGCGATAAAATGTCGGAAGCCATAAAGAATTTATGGAAACAAGGTTTATTTGAAGATGTTCAAATTTATTTAACTAAAACAATCGGAGATCAAGCATTTTTAAAAATCGTAGTTGTAGAAAAACCAAAACTATCAAAGTTTTCATTTAGAGGTAAGGTTAAAAAAAATGATGCCGACGAAATTAGAGGTAAGATTCGCTTAGTAAGAGAGAAAGTTGTAACGGATTACACACTAGGTTATATTAAAAATATTGTAAAAGATTTTTATGTAAATAAAGGATTTTATAATGCCACTGTTGATATCACAACCGAGCCTGATAAAGCTGCTAAAACTCCGCACGTTATTGTTTACATTAATGTAAATAAAGGTAAAAAAGTACGTATCAAAAACTTAAATATTAATGGTAACACCGTTGTTGCTGATTGGAAATTACGTCGTAAAATGAGCGATAGTAAACCGTTTCGTTTATATACATTTTGGAATTCAGGTAAATATTTAGAAGATAATTTAGAAAAAGATTTGCCATCTATTATTGCAAAATATAATAGTAAAGGATATCGTGATGCTCGTATTAAAAAGGATACTGTTTATTTCGTGAAAAAAAATCGAGTTAACATTGATATTGATATTGAAGAAGGGAATAAATTTTATTTTGGAACCATCAAATGGTTTGGTAATTCCAAAT
>SYEI01000351.1 GCA_005800865.1 Bacteroidota bacterium
ACGCATTGACGGCGCTATTGTTGACATCACTCCTAAAATGCAAGTGGATCGATACAAAATTCATGATATTGAAATAGTAATTGATCGTTTAGAGATTACTAAGGACATCAAGCCTCGTTTGCACCAATCTTTACAAACTGCCATGAAGCAAGGTAAAGGAACCATTATGGTATTGGAACATGAAGAGGTGGATGCAAAAGCAAAGAAAAAAACAACACAAGCTTTTGGTTTTGGCAAAGTGCAATTCTTTTCTCGCTCTTTAATGTGTCCTACTTCCGGTATTTCGTATGATGAACCTGCTCCAAATTTATTTTCTTTCAACTCGCCTTACGGTGCTTGTCCGCATTGCAACGGACTAGGCGTTGTATCAGAAGTAGATATTAGTAAGATCGTTCCTAATCAAAAAATCTCTATTCGCAAAGGTGCGATTGCTCCACTAGGGCCATCAAAAGGTATTTGGGTATTTAAACAAATTGAAGCTATTGGATTAAAATATAATTTTACGTTAGATACTCCATTTGAAGATATTGCTGAAGAAGCTGTAAATATTTTATTAAACGGAACCGAAGAATTGTTTACCGTAAAATCAGACGCTAACAGTTACAGTTCAGCTTTTGACGGCATCGCCACTCACATTTCTCGTCAGGCTGAAGAAGATCCTTCGCCTGCGATGCTTCGTTGGGTAGAAGGGTTTACCAATAAAATTAATTGTTCGGTTTGTGAAGGTACTCGTTTAAAAAAAGAAGCACTTTACTTTAAAATTGATGGAAAAAATATTTCTGAATTATCAGAAATGGATATTAATATTTTAGGTGATTGGTTTAAAGGCATTGAAAAACGTTTAAGTAAATCGCAAAATGTGATTGCTAAAGAAGTTCTAAAAGAAATCAGAACACGCATTGGTTTTTTATTAGAAGTAGGATTAGATTATGTGACACTTAACCGTTCTTCTAAAACCTTGAGTGGTGGCGAAGCACAACGTATTCGTTTAGCGACTCAAATTGGCTCACAGTTAGTAGGTGTATTATATATATTGGATGAACCTAGTATTGGCTTGCATCAACGTGATAATGTGCGTTTAATTGAAGCTTTAAAAAATTTACGTGATGTTGGTAATAGTGTTTTAGTGGTGGAACACGACAAAGACATGATTATTGAATCGGACTATGTGATTGATATTGGCCCTGGTGCTGGTGTGCATGGAGGAAGAGTCATTGCGGCCGCTCCACCTAAAGAAATGCTAAAATTTAATACCATTACGGCTGATTATATTACAGGCAAACGTATTATCGAAGTTCCTAAAGTTCGCCGAAAAGGAAACGGAAAAAAATTAGTTTTAAAAGGCTGCACGGGACATAACTTAAAAAACGTAAGTGTTGAAATTCCCTTAGGCAAATTTATTTGCGTAACAGGCGTTAGTGGTAGTGGTAAATCTAGTTTGATTAATGAAACGTTATATCCTATTTTAAGTAACTACTTTTATAATTCAGAAAAGCGTCCCCTACCCTACAAATCATTTACAGGTATTGAACACATTGATAAAGTTATCGACATTGATCAATCACCTATTGGCAGAACTCCTCGAAGCAATCCTGCCACTTACACCAATGTATTTTCTGACATCAGAACATTGTTTTCTGAATTGCCAGAAGCAAAAATTAGAGGTTATAAACCTGGGCGTTTTTCTTTTAACGTTAAAGGTGGCCGTTGCGAAACATGTGGCGGCGCTGGTGTTAAAACCATTGAAATGAATTTTTTACCAGATGTTTACGTTAACTGCGACGAGTGTAATGGCAAACGTTATAACAGAGAAACCTGCGAGGTACGCTATAAAGGTAAATCCATCAGTGATGTGTTAAACATGACCATCGATCAAGCATGCGAGTTCTTTGAAAACCTTCCTAACATTTTTCGTCAAATAAAAACTTTACAAGATGTTGGTTTAGGATATATTACCTTAGGACAACAAGCTACAACCCTTAGCGGCGGAGAAGCACAACGTGTCAAACTATCTACTGAATTAAGTAAACGCGATACAGGAAATACTCTATATATTTTAGATGAACCAACAACGGGTTTACACTTTGAAGACATTCGTATTTTATTAGGTGTATTAAATCGTTTGGTAGAAAGCGGAAATACGGTTTTAGTCATCGAACATAATATGGATATCATCAAAGTAGCCGATCATTTAATTGACGTTGGTATGGAAGGCGGCAAAGGCGGCGGAGAAATATTATTTACAGGTACTCCCGAAGAATTAGTAAAATCTAAAAAAGGATATACGGCACCATTTTTGAAAAAAGAACTTTAAAAAGAGACTAAAAAGATAATAGAGATTGAAAGGATATTAGAGACAAAAGACGCAAATTTGTATATTCGTAACAATAAAATAATTTACTCACAAAATCAACTATTCAAAAATTAAAATATATGACCCAAGATAAAGAAGATAAAATCAGAAGAGCATTTGCAACTAAAGAATCAAGAGAAGTGATGGCTTCTGATAGCTGGAAGATATTTAAAATCATGAGCGAATTTGTAAATGGCTTTGAAAGAATGCAACAAATTGGTCCATGTGTTTCAATTTTCGGTTCGGCTCGTACAAAGCCAGAAAACAAATACTATATCTTAGCCGAAGAAATAGCTTATAAACTCACACAAGAAGGTTATGGCGTTATTACAGGTGGCGGACCAGGTATTATGGAGGCTGCTAACAAAGGCGCTAAACGCGGCGGTGGGAATTCGGTTGGATTGAATATTAATTTACCTTTCGAACAAAAACCAAACGATTATATCGACAGAGATAAAAGCATCGACTTTAATTATTTCTTTGTTCGTAAAACCGTTTTCTTAAAATACTCGCAAGGTTTTATTGGCATGCCTGGTGGTTTTGGCACCATTGACGAATTATTTGAATCATTAACCTTAGTTCAAACCAATAAAATTGCGGAGTTTCCTGTAGTATTAGTGGGTAAAGAATATTGGACTGGTTTAATTAGTTGGATAAAAACAACCATGCTAGAACAAGAACACAACATCAACGAAGCTGATTTAGATCTTTTTAAAATTGTAGATACAGCTGATGAAGCCGTAAAACACATTGTAGATTTCTACAGCAAATATATGTTGAAGCCAAACTTTTAATAGAATTACAAAATTATAAAACCACATAGACACATAGTTAATATGTTTGAAAAAGTAAGAGATAGAAAACAAGTTTTTGCACATAGTATCTATGTGAGAAGCGAAGCTTCCTATCAAACTCTTCTCAACTAAAAAAATCTATGTTTCTATGTGGTTAAAAAACAAAAAAATACATTTAACTAATTACACTCGGCAACCTTTGCGAAAAAAATTAGCGAACTCTGAGGTTAAATAAAAAAATCTATTTTTAATATTATATAATAATCCTCCGCGGCATCTGCGAGAAAACTCTGCACTCTCCGCGGTTAAACAACCAAAAACTAAATGAAAACAATCTTAATTACAGGAAGCACCAGCGGTATTGGCTTAGGAATTGCCATCGAATTTGCAAAAACAAAACAATACAATATTGTATTTAACGGACTTGAACCTAACGGACAAGAAATTGCGGATGGCATTGCCAAACAATATGGTATTGAAGTGATGTTTAGCAATGCTAACATGTTGCAACCTGCCGATTTAAGAAAAATGGTAGATGATGCTGTTGCTAAATTTGGAAAGATTGACGTCTTAGTAAATAATGCAGGTATTCAATTTGTATCACCTATTGAAGATTTTCCAGAAGATAAATGGAATGCTATTATTGGTATCAACTTAACATCTGCATTTCATTTAACCAAAGCGGTTTGGAAAGGTATGAAAGAACGCAAATTCGGACGTGTCATTAATGTTGCATCTGCTCATGGTTTGGTAGCTTCCGAATTTAAAAGTGCTTATGTGGCTAGTAAACATGGCATTGTAGGCTTTACAAAAACCATTGCATTAGAAGGTGCTCCTTTTGGAATTACTGCTAATGCCATTTGCCCTGGTTATGTAAAAACTCCTTTGGTTGAAAAACAAATTGCAGACCAAGCAAAAGCACATAGCATGAGCGAAGCTGACGTTGTAAATAAAGTAATGCTTTACAAACAAGCGGTGAAAGAATTTGTAAGCTTAGAAGAACTTGGACAACTAGCAGTATTCTTAGCTTCTGACGTAGCTAAAACTATGACAGGAACCGCCTTACCTGTTGATGGCGGATGGAATGCTCAATAATCCAATTTTAATTTTAAATAAAAAAACCTCCGATACTCTCGGAGGTTTTCTTTTTACAAAAATCAAAACAATTAAACCACTATATATAAATTTCAATATTTTTCTCTTCTAACATTTTCTTTAAGTTAATTAATGCGTAACGCATTCTACCTAAAGAGGTATTGATAGATACATTAGTGATTTCTGCAATTTCTTTAAAACTCATATCGTAATACGTTCTCATAATTACCACTTCTTTTTGGTCTTGCGGTAAATCATTTACAATAGAACGAATAGATTCTTTAAAACGTTTGGTTTCTTCGGCATCTTTGCCATTATCTGTATTATCAGGTATAATATCAAAAATGCTAGTTTCCTCACCTTCATCATTAATAACTGTACTAATAGAAGGCATTTTTTTCACCTTACGGAAGTGATCAATAATTAAGTTTTTAGCAATGCGTAATATCCAAGGTAAAAATTTACCTTCCTCGTTATACTGTTGCTTTTTTAAAGTTTGAATCACTTTAAAAAATGTTTCCTGAAACACATCTTCAGTGAGCGCTTTATTGCGCGTAATTAAATAGATGTATGAAAAAATACGGCGTTTGTGACGTTTTACAAGAATAGAAAGTGATTCTTCATTACCATTCATGTAGAGCTTAACTAGCTCGTTATCTGAAAGAAGTTGCATAGACATATGACTACAATTAAATTATTGATTCAATAAAAATTTAAGTAGATGTCTATGCGATGGTAATAAGGGTTTAAGTTAATTAATG
>SYEI01000043.1 GCA_005800865.1 Bacteroidota bacterium
GTGTTTTTTTAGAATTATAAATATACAATTTATCGTATTTAAAACAATCTCCTTTTAAATTTTTTATTTAATTAGGGTTTTTTAGCAAAACAGCACCTGTCTGCTCGTTCTTATAAACGACTGGCTTATTAGACAAATCCATATATTCTTCGTCTGTATTTAGAATATAAAAATAGTCGTCATATTTACTAATTCCCCTTCTGTGAGCTGGGCTCAACCATTTCAAATCCCAGGTATAACGGTAAAAATTAACACCTGGCTCAAAAAGCCAATTAATCCCTAATCGTATGTTTTTGTTGGGATATTTTTCATGCTCTAAAACCAAATTTTGCATCATACTTTTAACGTCCCTATCTATTTTCCAATCTTTATAAAAAGCAGTATTGTGATTTATATAGATATTAAAAAGCGCTAAACTGGCACATAAATAGGAAATAGAAACACTGGTTGTTTTAGATAATTGAAAAAAATAATTTAAAAGGAAAGTAAAATTTAAAATAAATATGGGGTAAAAGAAGAGCGCAAAGCGATGGATGTAATAGTCATTCCCTAAAATCAAATGCTGCGCAATAGTTATCGCAACAATGGCTAGTAGAATTAGATTTATAAGTACTAGACTAATATGTGCTTTAAATAAGGTAATATTTCTTTGAACAATAGCCTTTAAAATGATTATGATTGTTAGCGCAACAACGGATACTATAAAAACTTTAAATATGGTTTCCAAAAAAGGAGTAACATACATTTCGTAAAAAAAACTATAAATGGCTGTGCCAACCGTGTCTTCCATAAATCCATTCTTACCTCCAAAATCAAGCAAGCTCATTTTGGATATTCGGCGTAATGGCTCATATAATACCATTCCAGATAAAATCACTGAAACAATATTGATTTTGTTTTGCCTATAAAAATGATAGTTATTACCTGTAGAGTCTATTTTTAAAACAACATAACTTACAATATTATATACAATTAAAGCAGCTACGTAATAATTAAGTAACGAAAAATTACTCATCACGGCTAAAAAGGCTCCAACGTTAAAGAGTATCAAGTGCTTGTTTTGTTTAGAGGTGAAATACAAACTCAAATAATACAAACTCATTAGTAAAAATGCAAAAGACAAACCATAACTACGCGCTAATGAAAAAAAATCAAGCAAATGATGGTTTAGCACCATTAACAAATAAAAAGGGAATATCAATTTAGGAATATACTTGTATAAAAGTAGAATTGTAAAAATACTGTAAAGAATAAAAGCTAAAATATTTGGTAACCGCAAGCTTAATTCAGAACTGCCAAAAAGCAATTCACAGTATTTCATCAATACCGTGTTTAAAATATGATTATTTGTATAGGGTGTTTTATAAGAGATGATGTCCATAAAACCTTGATGCACATAGTGTGTGTATGTATAACTCTCGTCATGTGTAAAAGAAGTATGGGAAGCTTTATAAATAATGTACCATACTATTCCTAAACCAGATAGTAACACTAAACTAAGTTGTAAAGGAAATTTTTTATGTGAAGGATTTGGTATCGGCATAATTTATCATTCAAATATATTAAATCTAATTCAAATACGATAGTCTTTTATTTATTTGTACCTCTGAAGCCCTTGTAAATACTGCCAATTTCAAAGATGCTACAAATTATAGCAAAGGCGTGCTTTCTTTTGTTGTTATTTTGCAGAAATTATTTTGTCGTATGCTAGTTAAAACGTTTGGAAGCGCCGTGCACGGTATTAGTGCCACCACAGTTACAGTAGAGGTTAATATTTCACAAGGAATCAATTTTTTTATGGTGGGCTTGCCTGATAATGCCGTTAAAGAAAGTCATCATCGCATTCATGCCGCTTTAAATAATAACAATTTAAAAATACCAGGTAAGCAGATTACGATCAATCTAGCACCTGCTGATATTCGTAAAGAAGGATCAGCTTATGATTTAACTATTGCAGTTGGTATTTTAGCGGCATCTGAGCAAATTAAATCCGAAGATGTTTCTAATTATATTATTATGGGAGAGCTATCATTGGATGGCGAATTACGTCCCATAAAAGGAACGTTGCCTATTGCTATTAAAGCCAAGCAAGAAGGATTTAAAGGATTGATATTACCAGAAGAAAATGCCAAAGAAGCCGCTGTTGTGGATGGTATGGATGTTTATGGCGTATCAAACATCAAACAAGTGATTGATTTTTTTAACGAAACAGCTACTTTAGAAAAAACCACCATTGATATTGAACAAGAATTTTTAACCCGCTTAGATGATTTTGAATTTGATTTTAATGATGTCAAAGGTCAAGAGAATATTAAGCGTGCTTTGGAAATAGCTGCTTCTGGCGGACATAACGTTATTTTAATTGGGCCACCAGGTGCAGGAAAAACGATGCTAAGTAAAAGGATGCCATCTATTTTACCACCTTTAACATTAGATGAAGCATTGGAAACAACCAAAATTCATAGTGTTGCGGGTAAGACATCAAAAACAATGGGTCTTGTCACAAAACGTCCCTTTCGCAGCCCGCATCATACAATTTCGGACGTGGCTTTAGTTGGCGGCGGAATGAACGCACAGCCAGGAGAAATTTCGTTAGCACATAATGGCGTTTTATTTTTAGATGAATTACCCGAGTTTAAACGAACAGTTTTAGAAGTGATGCGTCAGCCTTTAGAAGATAGAATTGTGACCATTTCTCGAGCGCGTTTTAGTGTGGAGTATCCTGCCAGTTTTATGTTAATGGCTAGTATGAATCCTTGTCCTTGTGGCTATTACAACCACCCCGAAAAAGACTGCGTGTGCGCCCCAGGTGTAGTACAAAAATATTTAAATAAAATTTCAGGACCTTTATTAGATAGAATTGATTAGCATGTGGAAGTAACACCTGTTCCTTTTAGCGAGTTGAGTAAATCTCAAAGTGCCGAAACAAGTAAAGATATTAGAGAGCGCGTCATTAAAGCACGTCTGTTACAAACGGAACGCTATAAAACTTCTGATGGCATTTATTGCAATGCTCAAATGCGCACGAAGGATTTAAGAACTTATTGCCATTTAGATGAAGCTAGTAATACCTTATTAAAAACTGCCATGGAACGATTGGGTTTATCTGCTCGAGCCTATGATCGTATTTTAAAAGTGGCACGAACCATTGCCGATTTGGAGTCTTCTAAAAACATCCAAACTAATCATATTGCTGAGGCTATTCAATACCGAAGTTTGGATCGAGAAGGTTGGGCGGGGTAGCAGATTCTGCTATTTTACCATTTAAATAATGGTTGGTTATATGTTAGGCTAATACAAATATTTTATTATCTTTAATAAAATTTAAAACTAAAAATATGAAAAAACTTTACATGCTTATTTGCTTTTTGAGTATTGGCACAATTAATTTGTTGGCTCAAACCAGTGGTGGTCCAGATGCTTATGGCTATATCTGGAGAAACAATTTAGATCCACAAGGACCAACATATAAATGGATTACGATTGATACAATGGCTGCAGCTCAACAAATTAATGGGTTAGCAGATGACAATAATACAGGCTCTTTTGCTATTGGTTTTCCCTTTCATTACTATTGGTATAATGTTACTCAATTTTGGGTAGGATCAAATGGTTACTTAGGCTTTACTAATGGACAATTATCTGCCCCTTTTGTAACCATTCCAGGAACAGCTAACCCTCAAAATTTTTTAGCAGCATTTGCTTCTGATTTATTATTTGATCCTTTGAATTCTGCGAAAGCATGGAGATGGACAAATGCAGCTAATGACACCTTAGTTGTCACATGGAAAGATGTTCCCTTCTATGACGCAGCTATTCCTGCTGGTTCTGGCTTAAACACCTTTCAAGTTATTTTGAGTGCAGTGGATAGTTCTATCACTTATCAATATTTTGCTCAAAGCATAAGTACGCCAACCGTTAATGCATCTGTTGGTATCGAAAATAATTCAGGCTTAGTAGGACTTCAACATTCTTTTAATACTTACCCAACGCCGGGCTTAGCTATAAAGTTCTATTACCCTGCGAACACCTCATTTGCTGTATCAGATGCAAGTACAATTTCTAATTCCAATTCAGAAACTTCAGGTGTGCACATTAGTAAATCAGGGCAAGCATTTCCATTATCTACAACCATTAAAAATACAGGTAATCAACCATTAAATTCATTTAATGTATTTGGCAGAGTTGTAAATGCCTCTAATATTATACAAGTTCAAAATACGGTTGCCAGTAGCTCATTAGCTCCAGGACAAATTCAAACAATAAATATGACGAACTCTTTTAATCCTATTAACGCAGGAATTTTTAGATTTATTAATGATACTCAACTTGGAGGTGACGCTACACCAAGTAATAATCAAAAAGTTCAGGAGGTAGTTGTAGTTGATACAACGGCAGCTTCTATTCTTTTATCATTTGATAATGGCTTATCTAATGGTGTTGCCCATAGTTGGTCTGGCGGAGTTGGTGGAGTTGGAGTACACTACACGCCTCCATTTTACCCTTGTCAAATAACAGATGTATTGGCTTATATTACTGCAAACCCGAACAATGTTGGTTACTCGATGGTTGTAAAAGATGATAGTGGACCAAACAATCAACCGGGCGCAGTATTGGATTCTATTGGAATAGGTCCTGGATTGGTTTCCCCCGCAGCTTGGAATACAACAACATTAGCGATGCCTTTAACTATCAACTCAGGTGGTGTTTATGTGATGTGGTTAATGGACGGAATGGGTATTACTTTAGGTACAAATACCACAACGCCATACTCAAATCACAATGTTGAGTATGTTAATGGTGTAACTGGTGCGTATAGAGGTAATGAAAACACTGATTTGATGATTAATATGAGAATTAAAAAATTAAGTTCTGTTGGTATTAACGATAAAGCGATTGGAGATTATTTTGCTAACGTTTATCCAAATCCATCTTCAGATATAGTAAGTCTTAACTTTAATTTACCGACTGAAATTAAAAGTATTAATTATGAAGTTTTAGATTTACAAGGTAAATCAATCTTTGTTAATTCATCTATTCATTATAACCCAGGTCGAATCACCATGGATGTTTCAAGTCTTAAATCTGGTATTTACATTTGTAAAATTACCGTTGATGGAACTACAGTTGTTAAAAAATTAGTGGTTAACCATTAAAATTAACGATATAAATAGGTTAAAAAGCACTCGTCGGTTGGCGGGTGCTTTTTCAATTGAAATGAAGCCAGTCCGATTTTTTCTATTCAATATTTAAATATAACTAATCATTTAAACAAAATTCCTTTAGCTTTGTTACTGGATAAAACCTCAATATGCCAACTCAATACGCAATAAAAGATTTAGAAAGACTTTCGGGAATAAAGGCCCATACTTTACGTATTTGGGAGCAGCGTTATGGTATTTTAAAGCCAGAACGTACAGATACCAATATCAGGTATTATACTTCCGATGATTTACGTCGCATTTTAAATATTTCTTTGTTAAACAGCAATGGCTTTAAGATTTCTAAAATTGCCAAATTACCGGATGAGGAAATTATTAAGCAAGCGCAATCTATATTAAACAATTTTAACAAAGAGAGCGATCAGATTGATAATTTGGTGCTGTGTATGATGGAAATGAATGAAGCTAAGTTCGAGAAAATCATTTCAAATTGCATTATTCACTTTGGTTTTGAGAGTACTATTGAAAAAGTGGTGTTTCCTTTTATGCGCCAAATAGGTAATATGTGGCAAGTAGGCATGGTTAATCCCGCTCAAGAACATTTTATTACTCATTTAGTCCGTCAAAAAGTGATTGTTGGAATTGATGGCTTATTTCCTGAACCATTAGCAAATCCAAAAACCTTTTTGTTATTTCTACCATCAAACGAAATGCACGAATTAGGTCTTTTGTATTGTAATTTTTTAGTGAAAGCAAAAGGCCATAGATGCTTGTATTTAGGGCAATCTGTTCCATTTAATGATTTACTAACGGTTACAAATGTAGCTCCAGCTGATGTGATTGTAACCGTATTTACAAATCGTATGGAGGGTATTTCGGTTCAGGATTACCTTAATAATTTGTCAAACTCCTTCCCAAACAGTCAAATTATGGTTTCGGGACGTGCATTTTTCGATCCAAATGAGCCAATTGAGCTCCCAAAAAACGTTATTTTGTTCGAATCTCACGAACAATTTAAAAATGTGCTGCACAGTGTTAACTTTGCATTTAATGCATACAAACCTAATTAAACTATTTATCGTTTCAGTTTTGTTTTTTTAATTTCTGATTATATTTAATTTCGTATAGAATATTAAATATAATTATAATGAGGCCGAAATTATTTTTTCAAATTTGCATCCTTGTTCTCAGCATTCTTTTTTCTTCATGTAAACAACAATTGTTTTTGAAGAGAAAATATACCGATGGTTTTTTTACGGGAGGAATTTCTAAAAAAGATAAACCATTACAAAGCATAAGAGATGAACATACTCTTGCTAAAACTATCTTAAAAAAGCCGTTCAATACGGTTGTGCCAAAAACAGATTCCAATAATCTTGCAGTTGCTATTACGAATCATTCTCAAATTGTTGACATAGCACCAAGGTGTAGTGTTGAGATTATAAAAGATAGACATGGACTTAAACCCGTATTGGGTTCTCAAAAGAGCTCCAGAAGTTCAAAGGTCGAAAAGCAAAAGCTAACTGGTCTTGATTTTAAATCCATCGGTCTTATTTCATTAATTAGTGCCTCTTTGATTTCTTTTGGCTTTTTTGGAAGTAAAAATAACATGAAACTAATTTCGAAATGGGCCTATCGAAATAAATGGAAAAGCAGGGTTCTTATTGGTGGTGTATCGATAGCAAATATATATGCATCTATGCTTATTGGCGACCTATTAAGACAAAATGACGTTCCTTTACCGAATCATTTGATGGAATTCGCGGCTGCTGCTTTTGGAATTTCCCTCGTGATGTATCCAAAAAACAAAAACATACTTTTTGATAAAAACACCTATATAAAACGTAAACTCATCCATTTCTCTCTGGCATCATTATCATGTATTATGGCAATTACAAGTTCCTATCATCAGGAATCATATACTAAATTTGTAAAATTTGCAATTCCTGAAGTGATGCCTATTAAATCAACATTAACGGCTTCAAAAGATAATAATATCATAAAAACGAAAAGCCAATCGGTAGAATTAAATATTACAAAGGCAGTTGAAGAATATAAAATAAAATGGTGGCAGGCATTAATCATATTTTTTATTGTCCTTACGGCCTTGGCAAGTACCTTAGCTATTATGGCCTTATCATGTTACATTGCTTGTAGCGGACAAGGAGGAGTGGCAACATTGGTGGGAGTGGGTGGAACCGCATTATTAATCGCTTTGTCAGTATACAGCATAGTAAAAATCAGACAGATTAAAATCGATCCTAAAAAGCCAAAAACCAATAAAGCGTAACAGAAAAGACGTCTAAAAAATGTTATTTTATTTCCATTTGCAAGAACAGTTTATAATATCTCATTCATAGTGTTAACTTTGCATTTAATGCATACAAACTTAATTAAACTATTTATCGTTTCAGTTTTGTTTTTTTCTTCATGTAAACCTACATCTGAAGAAGACGAAGTTGTTCCAGAAACTGTGCTTAGCGAAGACCAGTTAGTAAAAGTATTAACCGACGCTTATTTAGCAGAAGGTGCCTCTGGCATTAATGTGAAAAATGTTCCCGGCGAAAAATTTGATTCAGCTTACGTGTTTAATCCTATAAGTGATAACCGTATTGATAAAGCAGTGTTTGATTCGTCGATGGCTTATTACACAAGGCATCCAAAGAAACTAAAACTAATCTATGATAAAATTTTAGATAGATTAAGTGTGATTCAAGCTAAAGGAAAAATAGAATAAATAGTATTTTCATGTCGATGATTGATAACATAAAACAATTAGCGCATCAGTATTTTGATGAAGTGATTTCTTTTAGAAGACATATACATCAACATCCTGAATTATCTTTTGAAGAGCATGAAACTTCAAATTATGTGTGTTCTATTTTAGATAAATACGCTATCACATACACCAAAGGTATTGTCAAAACAGGCATCGTTGCTATCATCGAAGGAAAAAATCCTACCAAAAAAACAATATTACTACGAGCCGATTTAGACGCTTTACCAATTGAAGAAAAAAACAATGTAGCCTATAAATCTCAAAACACAGGTATCATGCATGCTTGCGGACACGATGTACACACAGCATCTGTTTTAGGAACTGCCATTATTTTAAATCAATTAAAAAACGAATTTGAAGGAACAGTCAAGATTATGTTTCAACCGGGCGAAGAAGTATTACCTGGTGGTTCATCTTTAATGATTAAAGAAGGGGTGTTGCAAAATCCGAAAGTGGATGTAGCTATGGCACAACATGTGTTTCCAAGTATGGAAGTTGGCAAAGTTGGTTTTAGAGAAGGCATGTACATGGCCAGTACGGATGAGTTGCATATTACTATTATAGGCAAGGGTGGACATGCTGCTATGGCTGGAGATTACAATAACCCTTTAGTAGTGGCAGCGCATATTATTACCGAAATAGAAAAACAATTTCCTTTTATAATTGATGCAGAAGGTGTGGCAAGAAACACACAAAATAATATCCCAACTGTAATTGCTTTTGGAAAAATTGAAGGCAAAGGCGCTACGAACGTTATTCCCGAATCTGTTTATATAGCTGGGACTTTTCGCGCCATGGATGAAGTGTGGAGAAAGGAAGTGAAATTAAAAATCACGGAAATAGTAAATACTGTAGCAACTAAATACAACACTAAAGCAGACATTAATATTATGGATGGCTATCCATTTTTAACCAATGATACTGAGGTAACCAAACATTGTAAACAAGCAGCGATAGATTATTTAGGAAAAGAAAATGTAGAAGATTTACCCTTGCGAATGACTGCCGAAGATTTTGCATACATCACACAACAAGTGCCAAGCTGCTTTTTTCGTTTAGGAACTGGCAATAAAGCAAAAGGAATTACATCAGGTGTTCACACCTCTACGTTTGATATTGATGAAAAAGCGCTAGAAATTTCAACCGGTTTAATGGCTTGGATGGTGATTAAAGGAAGTTAAAATTTACCAAATGAGACATTTCCTGTTTTGAATTCAATTCTTTTTGCTTGTATCCATTGGTTTTTCTCAAAGTGCCGTCAATAAGGTTTATAAAGTTAAAAAAGATAAAGTCGCAAACATCAAATCTTTTAACCAAATCATTCCTGATTTTCCAAAAAAACATTAACTGGTTTTCTTTGGAAATTATGGTGAATGTAGGAGGAAAATACGGCTCCAAATTTTTTAAAGGAACTAATCAAAATACAATTAAATTCTCTTTTTTAAGTGAAGCAAAAGTAAATTCATTTATTTTATATCATTTAAATGCAAAATTGCAAGTGGCGAAATTCTTTATCGGAAGTATAGAGTGAAGGTTGTTAAGTAAAATTATTTTATAAACTCTACAACTAAGTTGTAACGAGCAATTGCAAGCTTAGCTTCAAAGCGAAATACCTCTTTTTTGTTTGTGATTAATTGAAATTTACATATTGGATATGAACCAATCCAAAACGGAACAGTAGTTCCATTACTCAATACATTTATATTATAATTACTTTTATAGGGTTTGTGATTATTTACACATTCAGTTTCTAGTGTAAATACCAAATCTTTTGGCTTTATTTTTTCTTTTCCGAATTTAATTTCCCCTCTTATTTGGCATGCTGCGGTGTCGCCTGTTTGATCGGCAGTCGTTATTGTAATATGTAATTTATTATTGATAATTGTATCTAATCCAAATACTGTGGATGTTTTCTTATTCGTGTTCTCATATGAATTGTAAATTTTCGCCTTTTCTTTCGATGTTTTCCATTTTATTTTTGATAGTAACATACTATAATTTATCATTTCATTAAAATTGGATTTTTCTCTGACAATTTGTTTAACATTTAGTTTGTATACCACAGATGGCTTGCCAAAGTCATAATCATTATAAAATCTCTCAATAAAAAAATAGTCAGGAGCCCCACTGGAGCCTTTTGCAAATTCCACCTGATCATCCAGATATGAACCATGAATTAATTGTTGCAATTTATAAAATTGTGCATTAGAAATTTTTGTTACAGACGAACGAAACACTGTATCTATATTAAGCTCATCACCAAGCTTTGAATATTGAAAATGACGAGCACCTAATACTATTGTGTCAGTGCTTTTTGCCCCATTTGTACTGGTACCTCGATAATATGTAAAACAAATACCCTGATCGGATAATGGACAAAAACAGCAACCTGGCAAATAGGTTATTCTGTAAACATGCATTATACTGTCGGGCCAATGCGGGAGATCTTTGGACAAGCGTTGTATGTTTAATTGATTACAAATTCTATCCAATGTATTTAATAATACTTTAGGGGTTTTATGTAAATTGCTGATTGTATCGACAAATTTTACAGGTAGTTTTTTTGGAACTTCATCGTTTGTTTTTTCCTGACAAGAAAAAAGTATAATAGATAAAAGTAAAAACAGAAAATGTTTCATTATACTGTTAATTGTATTTCTTATCTAAAGTAAGAATTTTATTTCAACCTCTTATACTTTTGATATAAGTAGGAACCACCCAATGAGGCACCAAAGAAAAGCAATAGCTTAGCTACTTCTGGAAAAATTTCTTTGAAGCCAAAGTTTCGTAAAAATATTCCGTAAAAGGCTTCTAGTCCCCAGTTTAGTGGAGAAATCACTGCAATTTTTTTCATCACTTCAGGCATTACAAACGTTGGCACCCAAATACCACCAATAGCGGCAAGTATAATTACAAACACAGCGCCAAATAAAGAAGCTTGGTCGTGAGAGGTAGCAATCGTTCCTACTAATAAGCCAAAACCGGTAGCTGCTAATCCAGCCGCAAAAGCTACTAGAAACAGCACTGGTAAATTATTTCCAATATTTAATTCAGGTAACCCCAATAATGGTAAAATAAATACACCAACGCATAACATCAAAGCAAATTGAATTAAACTCACAATCACATAAGTTAACATCTTTCCTAAAATCACAATCATGTAAGAGCCTGGCATAGTCAATAATCTGAAGGCGCTGCCATCATCTCGCTCTCTAATAATATTACCAGCTAATGGAATACAGATGAAGAACATGGCAAATAATGTCCATGCAGGCACATTATGTTGAACTGAGTTAGGAATAATAGTAGAGTTATTATAAGAAGCGTATTCTTCTGTTAAACTTACAATAGGAGTTAATTCTAATTTTGAAGGAGTAGCTAAAGGAAAACTCTCTTTCATCTTTTCATTTAAAGAACTCACCATGCTTTGCATTTCTATTTGAGAGATAATGCGCTCAATAGAATTACTAATTGTTGTTTTAAATGATTTTTTGGTGATAGGGTCAAAGTACAATTGAACCTTTAACTTACTAGTGTCTAAAGGTTCTGCAACAGCGGTTGTATCGCCACTAAAGCTTCCTAATAATTTTGAAATACGAGCCGAAGATTTTTCTCGTAATTTTTTACTCGTATTTTCAGGAATAATAATGCCTATAAAAAAATTACCTGTGGCAATTTCTTTTTTTGTTTCTTCGTCACTCAACTGTTTTTTGGTGATCACAAAAAATTTAGATTTAATCAAAGATGTTTCTAAAACACTTGATAATGAATCATGATCTCTATCAACAATCAGTAATGGAACTGAGGCTTCGTTTACCGAGCGAAAGGTGGTATCCTGAATTAATGTAATAATTAAAATTAAAACCGTGGGCATAATAAAAGTAATAGCCAATCCAGCTCTATCACGAGTTAAGACTTTATATTCTTTATATATGCTGTATAATAATTTCATTATTTATCTCTAAACTTTACACCAGTAATTTTTAAATAAACCTCTTCTATGCTTTTACAATTATTATCGGCTATTAATTGTTTGGTAGCGCCTTGTGTTATTAATTTACCGTCATCAATAATAGCAATATGACTACAAAAATCTTCTGCTTCTTCTAAATGGTGCGATGTATATAAAATCGTCATACCATTTTCTCTGTTCAATTTTTTTAAATGTTCAATAATAGCTTGTTTCGATTGAACGTCTACACCAACGGTTGGCTCATCTAAAATCAATAGTTGAGGATTATGTAATAAACCAGCAATTAAATTCACACGACGTTTCATACCACCTGAGTAGGAAACAATTTTTTGGTGCATGTTTTCTTCTAAACCTAAGATGCGTAAATTTTCTTTTACGTTTTCTTTTAAAGATGTACCACTTAGTCCATACATGTGGCCTAGGAACATTAAGTTTTCCCAAGCGGTTAATTTTGGATATAAGGCAATTTCTTGAGGCACAACACCAATCACTTGCTTACATTCTTTACTATGTGTTTTGTGTGTTTTTCCGTTAATGTAAATCTCTCCACTACTTGTTGGGAACAAACCACATAACATACTTATAAAGGTTGTTTTGCCAGCACCGTTAGGGCCTAATAAACCAAATACATTTCCTTTATCTATAGAAAAAGTTAAATCATTAACTGCAGCTCTTGGCGCATCCTTGTATTTTTTAGATACATGTTGTATGTCTACCAAAATGCTCATCTATGCGTTTTCTTGTAAAAATATTTTCATTTCACAAGTAGCTACTAACTCATTATTACAATATGATTTAGCCTCAATAATAGAAACGTTCATCACTTGCGTTTTAGTAGAAACTTCTGTTAAAATTTCGTTACCTGATTTCGGTAAATGATGAATCACTAGGTTTTTGATATTAGCAATAAAGCCAACGCGTGGTTGCGTTTTATTAACAACCGCTTCGTAACCAGCCATGCTCGCAGCTGTTTGCGCCATGTTTTCTACAATACCAGATTCAGTTAAAACACCGTTTTGTGTTAAGATATGTTCATCTACAATATCAAAGCCTGTAATCACAGAAGCTTCATCGCATTTATAAATTCTACTAATCAACACCATTGGTGGACGTTGAGGAATGTAATTTAAAATGCTATCTGAATTAACGATAGGTGTATTAACAGTAATCATGTTTTTGTACGCTTATTTAAGATAAACACTCAGGCCGAGCCTTTGTTTAACAGGCTACAAAAATACATTTATTAATGATTTAGGCAATAATAAAAACATGGTGACTTCGAGAGCCTCAGTCACCATGTTTCAAGTTAAGCAAACCATTTTTGTTTCAGTAACAGTTTAATGAATGCTATAATTCCTACTATTAACAGAGCTATTGGCCATAATTTCACAAAAAACAGAAAAATTTCGGCAAAAATACTGGCACCATCACTTACTGACTCTATAAATTTAGTTCCAAAACCTGGCTTGTACGGCTCAGATGGAAATGTATAAGCGTAAGCTTCTGTTTTAGTGGTTTCTTTTTGATAGATTGCGATGGTAACAGTGCTATAAGAAACATCATAAGCTAATTCCATGGTGTTTAATCTTGAGAAGTCAGCAGATTCTTGTTTTACGGTTAATTCGTTTTCGGCAGCTACCATTTGCTCTAATTTTTTGCCTTTGTTGTCAATGGCTTTTTCTAATCGTTTTTTATGATCCAAAAATCTAGTCTCTGATAATTTCGCAGATTGAAATTGCTTGGTAACATCATCGGCTTTTATTTTTCTGTAATCTAAAAAATCAATTAGGTTGGATATATCTGTTAAGGTTTTATCTAAGTCTTTATTTGGAATACGAATCACAATATCATTGTGTACGGTGTAATTAATAACATCCAACATACTGTCTTTAGTAGTTCTTACCGAGTTTTTGTAATTCACAGTGCTTTCTAAAACAGAAGAAGTAACATAACCGTTATGTTCTGATACAATTCGTTCAATATCAAAAGTGGCTAACTTAACGTCTTTTACTTTGAAAGATAAATCCGCCGTGCGCACAAAAGCTCTAGTGCTGTCGGCTTGCATGGGCGATTTATTTATTTTTTGAATAGTGCTTGAAACAGAATCGGCAAAGGCTTTAGAAGAATTTTCTGAATAGTATTTTTCTTCTGCTGAGGGTCCGCAAGAAAATAAAATAAGCGTTGTACTTAAAATGATACCTGATAATTTTAAGTAAGTTGATGTTGTATTTTTCATGGTTGTGGATTTTATTATTGATGCCACAAGCATGACTATAGTAACCACAATAATTTGTTAAGTTTGGTTAAAACAAAAAAGCCGCTACGAGTTTTCGTAACGGCTTTTTAAAATTATTGAAACAAATTATTTTTGTTCAAACTTCTTGTATTCAGATGGGATAGCTAATTTAGAAGCATCAATAGATGATTTGTTGATTTTAGAAACTTCTAATTTGCTGATTAATGAACCATCTAAAGATTTTTCTTCAGATAATAAAGGCATAGATCCTTTAGGTAAATCTTTAATTTGGTTAAAGTAAATACTTTGTTTGTCTTTTCTGTTCCAAGCTTTTACTAATGGAGCAAAGAAATCATATTTACCAGAAACAATCCAGTAAGTAATTACTGTATTCTCATCTGAGTTTTTTACGATATACTCAGCACATTTTTGACCTTGAACCATTTTTGTATTTGCGCCTTTTGAAGACACACAAGTTCCTTTAATGATTGGAGCTGTTTCGCTTTTGTGTTCTCCCCAAACTTTACGAACTGGATTAACAAATTTAATTTCGTTAGTTTCTGTATTAAATACGAAGCTACCTTCTACTTTACCAGATTTACGACCAATTTGATCTAATTTTACATCTTTGCCTTTTACATAATAAATGTTAGTAGTTGTATCTTTTGATGTTTCCATCTTAAACTCGATACTGCCTTCGAAAGATTGAGCAACCGCCATTACTGATAATGTAAGACTTGCTACTAATAATTTAATTTTATTCATTTAATTTGTTTTTAAATTTGACACTAAAATAATATAATTTAGTTATAAATAAAAATTATGCCAAATAATACCCAAAAAGGAACCCAGGGAGAGGAAATTGCAGTTGCTCACCTTTTAAAAAATGGGTATCACATATTGGCAAGAAATTGGAGGCATAAACACTTAGAAATTGACATTATTGCTAGTATTAACGCCACTTTAGTGATAGTAGAAGTGAAGTTAAGAGCCAATGCTTATTATGGAAATCCAGAGGATTTTGTGACCAAGAGCAAGCAGAAAAAACTCATTAAAGCAGCCGACTTTTACATTAAGGAAAATAACATAAATTGGGAAACTAGGTTTGATATTGTGTCTATTATCCAAAATCCTAGCGAATTAAAAGTAGAACATTTGGTGGGGGCTTTTTATCCCACGCTATAAACCAGCTTTATGTGTAATACTTACACCGCCTAAAGTAAGAGCATAAGCTGCATTATCAGTAGATGTTTCCTCGTCACCATTTACAGTTTTAACGCCCGCATGATTCAAATTTTTTAAAGCTCGGCTAGCAGCTGCCCAAATACCTTTTTTCTTTTTGTCAGGATTTGCTGCAACTACTTCGTCATCGTTTTCAGTAATTACTTGCACTACTGTTTTAGGTTTTGCAACTGGAGCTGTATTTAAAGCAATCAAGGTTTCGTTTTTAGGCGTTTCAATAATTGGAGCATTTTTGATAGTAGGATGAAGCGTGTCTTTTATTGATGATGTATTGTTTTTTTGAGAAGAGTTATTAGTTGCTAATAAGGCTTTTTCTTTTTTAGTTACGATAGGAGCTAAGGCTTGTGGAGCAAAAGAAGTATTAGATTCTTTCGGACTTGTTAAGTCATTTGTATTGTGTGTTGGTTCAATTATGTTATTTTTTGAAGATACTGTTTGACTAGTTACAGCATCTGTCTTGTCTGCTAATGTTGAGGTTTCAGAATCAATCGATGTTTTTGGCCACAAAATAAATAAGCCAATTAAAAATACAATACAAGCCGCTGCAGCGTATTGCGTTGCCGAAAAATTAAACCAAATAACTTTTGGTTTGCGTTTTAAGGATTGTTTGTTTTCAAACACAATGGTTTCATCTGCTTTTGCAATTGTATTATTATACAGAGCCAGTTCTTTTGCAAGAGAAGAATTGATTGCGCAACTTTTTTCTACTGCTAAGCGTTCATTTTCTGGAAGTTGATTTTCGATGTAGCCAATAAATTGTGTTTCGGAAACCAAATCAGCTTCTGATTTTTTTAATGAGTTTTTATTTGAAAAAGATGCGGATTCATTTTCTAATGTCACCAATGACAATTCATCCAAATTAATTTCTAATTCGGGATGTTGAATTAAAAATAATTCTAATTCTACTTGAAGTTCACCTGTTAAATTTCCTTCCGAATAATCTAACAAATATGCTTCGTAATTATGTATATCAATTTTGTGCATTAAATAACAACTTCTAATTTTCCTATGTAATTTTTTAAAAAGGCTCTTGCCCTAAAAATATAAACCTTTACTTGGCTTTCTGTTAAATTGGTAATCTTTCCTATTTCATTGTAATCGTAACCTTCATAATCTCTCAGTAAAATCACACTTTTTTGTATTTCTGGTAATTTATCTAAGGCATTATTTAAAATCTCCTTTAAGTCACTATAATGTTTGTTGTGTTGCAAGGTATTTTCAATTGCTTCATTATAATCGCCTTGTTTTTTTGCTTTTCGCGTATAATCCACTAAGGTATGATGTGCCGCCGTAAATAAATAGGATTTAGCATTGGTACTCTCTACATCGTTTACTTTACGCCATACTTTCTCGAAAGTGTCTTGCACAATATCTTTAGCCACGTCCACATCCTTTATATGCTTTAAAATAAAGCGATATAAGGAATCGGAATAGCTATCCACGCATTGATTA